>NZ_DKJH01000049.1:0-94488 GCF_002454655.1 Methylophilus sp. UBA6697 | reverse complement strand
AGAGTTTTAACTAGCTTCAACATAAAAAACCGGCTGCTTATTCAGCCGGTTTTTTTATATCTGCTTCCAGGCATCCTGCTGCTAGCCCTTGTAACACGCCACTCTGGCCATTACGCACATTTGAATTTCTTTAGGGTTGCAATTACAGCAAAAGAGCCGAGATTCCCCTTTTTACAGGCAATTCAATTCGGGCTTGAATGTTGAATAATCACCAACATAGGCCAAGAAACAAAACAAACAGGCCAGTAACCGGGATTTGGAATCAATTAAGGAGTGGCAAGCATGTCCTCACCATCGTTAAATGGATTGACGTTGAGTACATTGGCGGGAAAATTTTCTCACATGAAACTAAAGTCACAGTTGGGCTTGATGCTGGCTGTCCTTGGTTCAGGCATTGTCACGACCAGCTACCTGGATAATTTAGGCGATCGCGAATTAGCGATTCATGGCGCGCATTATCAGCAAATCATTAATCATAAAGACTTGATTGCCGATGTATTGCCGCCGCCTGAATATCTGATCGAATCCTGGCTCACCGTGCTTGAAATGGTGTCTTTAAACAACCAGCCGTTGCAAGCGCTGGTGGATAAAGGCAACACACTGAAAAAATCCTTTGAAGAGCGCCACACTTATTGGCAAACCCAACTGCCAGAATCCACTTTGAAAAGCAGTGTGATTGGCCCTTTGTTTGAAAGTGGCAATCAATTTTTCAACGTGCGTGATAACGAAGTGATTCCTGCTATCCGTAGTGGTGACAAAAAGCAAATTGATCAGGCACTGGAAAGATTGCAGGCTGCGTATCAAAAGCATAGACTGGCAGTTGACGCTGTAGTCAAACAGGCCAGTGATGGTGCGTTACGTATAGAGCAACAAACGCCGGTATTGATTAACCACAATGAGTGGGTTAATTATGGCCTGAATATTGGCCTGATTCTGTTCACTGTGGCGGTGGGTTCGTTATTGATAGGATCTATCAGACGCAATGTGGGTGGTGAAACTTACGAAGCGTTAGAGGCGGCCAAAGGCATTGCCAACGGCGACTTTAGTAGCAGTTCAGAGTTGCACGCGAACAGCGATGATAATGTGATTCACGCTTTAAACCAGGCAAAAGCGACCTTGCGCACATTGGACCAGCAGATGACTTATGTCGTGGCTGAGCATGCCAAAGGCAACATCAAGGCAGTGATTGATGTTGACAAGTTTAGCGGTGAATATTGCAATATGGCGCAGGATATTAATCGCATGCTGACTATGCATGCCGATATTCTGCACAAAACCAGCCAGTCCATGCACTTGCTGGGGCAAGGTAATTTTGGCGCCCAGCTGGAGTCGCTACCAGGCGATTTAAATGCCTTGAATGTCAGCTTTGACAGCTTGAAGAATAACGTTAAAACACTGATTTCAGATATGGCGCAGGTTTCTGCGGCCCATGCCCAGGGTGAGATTGATGCCTTGCTGGATATCAGCCAGTTTGATGGCGACTTTAAAGCAGTGGCAGAAGGCGTGAACCACATGGTGACGGCCTATGTCAGCGATACAGAGAAGTTTATTGCGGTGATGGACAATATTGGCCGTGGCGACCTGACAGTACAACTGGAAGCCATGCCTGGCCAGAAAGCCGCCATGAACAAGAGCGTAGACCGCATCCGCGGTAACCTGAAAGGCATCGTCGACTCTGTTAACTGGGTCAATGCCGAGCATGAAAAAGGCAATATTGACATGACCTTGCGTGCAGATATGTTTAAAGGCCAGTTCTCCGTGCTCGCTGCCAGCATCAACCAGATTGTGGCCGGACACATTGAATTGAACCAAAAAGCCATGGCCTGTGTGCAGGCGTTTGGCGATGGCGACTTTGACGCGCCATTAGAGCGTTTTCCTGGCCAAAAAGCCCAAATTAATCAAACCATTGAACAAGTACGCAGTAATTTGAAAGCATTGAATGCCGATGCGCAAATGCTGGCAGAAGCTGCGCGTGAAGGCCGTGTGACTGTGCGCGCCAATGCCGCGAAACACCCTGGCGATTATCGCAAAATTGTTGAGGGCATGAACCAGACGCTGGATATGATCGTTGAGCCAGTGCTGACCGTGAAAGCGGCTGCCGAGTCTATCAATATTGCTGCCAAGGAAATCGCACAAGGCAATGCCGATCTCAGCCGTCGTACTGAAGACCAGGCCGCTAACCTGGAGAAAACAGCTTCCAGCATGGATGAACTGGCCTCAACCGTAAAACAGAATGCTGATAACGCCAAACAGGCCAATCATCTGGCTGTACAAGCCTCAGAAGTGGCGGTGAAGGGCGGCGAAGTGGTCAATGCGGTGGTAAGCACCATGAGTGATATCAACGAAAGCGCACGCAAGATTGAAGACATTATTTCTGTCATCGACAGCATTGCTTTCCAGACCAATATCTTGGCGCTGAATGCGGCCGTGGAAGCAGCGCGTGCCGGTGAGCAGGGTCGAGGCTTTGCGGTGGTAGCCAACGAGGTGGGTAATTTGGCCCAGCGTTCGTCAGTCGCCGCGCGTGAAATTAAAGAGTTGATTAACGATTCCGTTAACAAAACGGCAGAGGGTAGTCGCCAGGTAGAAGAAGCCGGCAACACCATGCATGAAATTGTGGATTCTGTGAAACGCGTCAGCGTCATTATCGGTGAGATCGCTTCGGCGTCTAACGAGCAAAGTGCAGGCATTGCCCTGGTAAACGATGCCGTGATTCGCATGGATGATGTGACGCAACAGAATACTGCCTTGGTAGAACAAGCTGCCGCAGCGGCTGAATCGCTCATGGATCATTCAAATGAGCTGGCAACGGCTGTCGGTGTATTTATTGTGGATGGGCACGCAAAAGTGTCCGGCCATCAAGTTGGAAATGCGGGCTGGGGCGAATCATATCGCCAGGTCAGCAACGGTTAGGGCGGTTGCTATCGTCCTTTAATAAGTAGTACTTTTTATCAGGAGTTAAAAAAATGGCTGTGATTGATCGAGTGTTAATTGGTGAAGGTTTGGTTATCGAGGATCGCCCAGAGGGTGGCCTGGATTTGAAAAATGTGGCGCACATTGACTTAATTATGGGCCCACGCGGTAGCGCTGCAGAAGACGCATTTTGTCGTACGCTCACCGACCAAAAACAAGGGGTAAACGGTTTATTGGCGATTGCAGCGCCAAACATGATGGTAAAACCAAACACAGTGATGTTTAACAAAGTGACCATCAAAGATGGCCGTCAGGCAACACAAATGTTTGGCCCGGCGCAACGTGGCGTAGCGATGGCAGTGATGGATTGCGTTGCTGATGGCACGATTCCACTGGAAGAAGCAGATGACGTGTTTATTTGCGTTGGCGTATTCATTGACAGCAAAGCTGACATGGATGACCGTATCCAGGACTGGAACTATCGCGCAACCAAAATCGCGATTAAAGCCGCTGTTGCCCGTGAGCCTAAAGCCGCTGATGTGGTGAAACAATACAAAGAAGCCTTGCATCCATTTGCAGCGCAAACACCAGAAGCACAAAACCGTCGTGCTGATGACCAGTCTGCTGCATTGGCGATCTCTCAAATGCAAGAGCGCAGCAAATATGCACGCACGAGCGCTGAAGCCAAAGCCAAAGAAGAAAAGCAGGTTGAATTGGCTATTGCACAAATGAAAGATCGTATCGATACAACAAAGGCTTAATTTCCGGCCAATGTTAACCCAACGGATTTGCATAGGATAACGAAGTGAGTGCATTGAAAAAACAAGAACAGGAAGAGCGCGAGTTTTTGTTTACGCGCGATGATTTCGTCAGAATTAAAAGCCTGATTTATCGCCATGCAGGCATTTCATTATCCGATGCAAAGACCGATATGGTGTACAGCCGTATTGGTCGGCGTTTGCGTGCATTGGATATGCTCAGCTTCAAACAGTATCTGGACACGTTGGAAAAACATAATAATGCAGATGAGTGGCAGGCATTTACCAATGCACTGACCACGAATCTGACCTCATTCTTTCGGGAAGAGCATCACTTTCCGATATTAGCAGAACATTTGACCAAGCTTGCCGCACGCAAGCTGGCAAAACCGATCCGCATCTGGTGTTCAGCCGCATCGACCGGGGAGGAACCCTATTCGATCGCCATCACTGCATGCGAAGCGTTTAATACACTCAAGCCACCGGTTGAAATTATTGCCACTGACATTGACACCAATGTGCTGGCAACCGCCGCGGCGGGGGTTTACCCTCTGGATCGTATCAAGAAAATGGATGATGCCAGAGTACGCAAGTTTTTTGAAAGAGGCACCGGCAAGCACGATGGACTGGTGCGTATGAAGAAGGGCCTGCGTGAGTTGATTCATTTCCATCAGCTCAATTTGCTGGATACACAATGGCCATTTAACGATGGTTTTGACATCATCTTTTGTCGTAACGTCATGATTTATTTTGACAAGCCGACACAAGGCAAAATTATTGATAAGTTTGTCACCCTCATGCATGAAGACAGCTTGTTGCTGGCCGGACATTCGGAAAACTTTTTGTATGTTTCCGATCACCTGCAACTGTTAGGAAAAACCGTCTATAAATTAAAAACCAGTGGCGCGGCACGTTCCAGCCTGTTTACGCATCGGAAATCGACATGAGTGTCATGCAAGAAGAAATTTCAAACACCCTGTATTTTGACAGGACGTTTAACACCAACGCCGCCAAAATCTCGCCAGGGGAGTATTACTACACCGATAAAGACATGCTGATCGTCACCGTGCTTGGCTCGTGTGTGTCTGCCTGTATCCGTGACAGCCGGACCGGCATTGGCGGCATGAATCACTTTATGTTGCCGGAAGGTGGCAGTGCGGATAAAGACAGCCCGGTATCAGAATCTATGCGTTATGGCACTTATGCCATGGAGGTGTTGATTAACCAGCTATTGCGTAATGGCGCCAAGCGTGAAAATCTCGAAGCCAAAATTTTTGGCGGCGGCAATGTCTTGCGCAGCTTTACCACCAATAACGTCGGTGACCGCAATGCGGCTTTCGTGAAAAAATACCTCAAGGAAGAGGGCATTAAAGTGACCGGTGAAGACTTGCTGGATATTTATCCGCGCAAGGTCTATTTTTTTCCAAAAACCGGCAAGGTGTTGGTTAAAAAACTGAAACAACTGAACAACTACACATTGGTCAAACGCGAACAAGCTTACTCAAGCAAGTTGCAGACAAACGATGTGGGTGGGGATATCGATTTGTTTTAATAATAATTAAAAAAAGAGGACATGCCATGAAAACAAAAGTACTCGTCATTGATGACTCTGCGTTAATACGCAGCCTGCTGAGCGAAATTATCAATGACACCAAGGATCTGGAAGTGGTGGGCACTGCACCGGATCCGCTGGTTGCGCGAGAAATGATCAAGCAACTTAATCCGGATGTGCTGACGCTGGATGTGGAAATGCCACGTATGGACGGCCTGGATTTTCTGGAAAAGCTCATGCGTTTGCGCCCGATGCCAGTGTTGATGGTATCTACGCTGACTGAAAAGGGGTCAGAGATCACATTGCGCGCGTTGGAGCTGGGTGCAACAGATTTTGTGACCAAGCCTAAAATGGGGATTTCGCAAGGCATGCAACAGTATGCTGATGAAATTACAGACAAAATCCGTACGGCCTCCAGAGCGAAAGTCAGTACCTTGCAAAGCATTGCCAAAGCCTCTAATACACAGGTGCAGCAAAATGCGATCCGCAACCCACTCATCAGTAGTGAAAAGTTATTGATTATTGGCGCCTCTACCGGCGGTACAGAGGCGATTAAGTCAGTGTTGATGCAAATGCCATCTGATTGCCCGGGTATTTTGATTACCCAGCATATGCCGGCAGGATTTACTAAGTCTTTTGCCGAGCGCTTAAATACCTTGTGCAAAATTGCGGTTAAAGAGGCGGTAGATGGCGAACGTGTGCTGCCAGGCCATGCCTATATTGCACCAGGTGATAAACATCTGTTGCTGGGCAGAAGCGGCGCCAACTATGTGACCAAGCTGTCAGACAGTGAGCCGGTGAATAGACATAAGCCTTCAGTCGATGTATTGTTTGATTCTGCAGCGACCAATGCGGGTAAGAACGCAGTGGGGATTATCCTGACCGGCATGGGCAAGGATGGGGCGGCAGGGATGTTGCGCATGAAAAATGCCGGCGCCTATAATTTCTCGCAAAATGAAGAAAGCTGCGTAGTGTATGGCATGCCGCGCGAGGCAGTCGCGCACGGTGGCGTCCATGAGGTAGGTCATTTGAAAGACCTGCCACGAATGGTGCTACATTATTTAGCTACTAATAGTGAACGTGCCCTGCGTGTTTAACGTAGTGGTGAACAAACAGACAATTCCCGGTTTTATCGACAATAGCATTGTGCATCACATGTCAGATAATCAATGCTACGGGATAGGTAACTAATGATAGTGGAGTAACAAATGGGCAACCCTAATACAAAATTTCTGGTAGTGGACGACTTTTCCACCATGCGTAGAATCGTACGTAACCTGCTCAAGGAGTTGGGTTATAACAATGTGGAAGAGGCCGAAGATGGCGCGGATGCATTGAACAAATTGCGTAATGGTGATTTTGAGTTTGTAGTGTCTGACTGGAATATGCCGAACATGGATGGTTTAACCATGTTGCAGAATATTCGTGCAGACAACAAATTATCCAAGCTGCCGGTATTGATGGTCACGGCCGAAGCGAAGAAAGAAAACATTATTGCGGCGGCACAAGCGAAAGCCAATGGTTATGTGGTGAAACCATTTACGGCCGCTACCCTGGAAGAGAAATTATCCAAAATCTTTGAAAAATTGGAAAAAGGCGAGGTGTAACCATGACCGAAGCTGTCAATCCGAATCAGGACAATCTTGTCGTGGACATTGCTTCCACCATGATGCAAGAGCTGAACGGAAATCAACAAGAAGAAATGATCAGCCGTATTGGCCACATGACACGCTCATTGCATGACAATTTGAGCGGATTGGGCTACGACAAGGTGCTGGAGCAGGTGGCTCAGGAGATTCCTGATGCGCGTGACCGCTTGAGTTATGTCGCAAAAATGACAGAGCAGGCCGCAGAGCGTGTGTTAAATGCCACAGACCAGGCGACACCGCTGCAGTCTGAATTGGCGGACCGTGCGACTGCGTTAAAACAGCGCTGGGAAGAGGTAATGCAACGCGCATCGCTGAAATCAGAATATGATGCCGTGGTGCAAGAAACATTGGCTTATTTATCACTGGCCAACGAGCATACCACCACGACTAAATCGTTGTTGATGGATATTATGATGGCGCAGGACTTCCAGGATCTGACCGGCCAGGTGATTAAAAAAGTCACTAGCCTGGCACAAGACCTGGAAAGGCAATTGGTGCAAGTGCTGGTGGACTTTGCACCGCCAGTCAAAAAAGATGATGATTCCTTGCTGAATGGCCCACAAATCGACCCGCATAATACCGTGGACGTCGTGGCTAACCAGGAGCAGGTGGATGACCTGTTGGACAGCCTTGGCTTTTAAGTGCTACAGCGATGGTCTACAAAAAAGGCATCTCACGATGCCTTTTTTATTTATTGAAATCCAATGCGCTGTTCTGGCTGAAGTGCGGCTAATTCGTCATCGGAATACAAGCGGCCACGCGTAATAAAAGCCATACCGCTACCACAATCAAGCGAAAATGAACCACTGGAACCCGGCATGGCATCCAGAATGGTATGCGTGCTGTGCATAAAGCTGAAATGGCTATCGCTCATGTAAAAAATAGCGCCGCCTGGTAACTCACCCAGCTTGACGTCTGCCGGACTAGGCCGGAACTCTGCGGCTGGCAGGCACATAGGCCCGCTACCTTCACAGCAGCCACCAGACTGAAAAAACACGATAGGGCCATGTTGTGCGGTGAGTTGCTCAATCAGCGCCACTGCGGACGGTGTTGCAGAAACACGCTCTGTCATTATTCTTCCCCCGTTAATATTTGCATGATGTGATTATAGATAAAAAAAGGAGCGAAAAATTCGCTCCTTTTTCTAAGCCGTTATATTCGTCAGGCATTTACCCGGCAATTAGAAGAATCCTAATTTTTTCGGGCTGTAGCTGACCAGCATGTTTTTGGTTTGCTGATAATGATCCAGCATCATTTTGTGCGTTTCACGGCCGATGCCAGACTCTTTGTAGCCACCAAATGCCGCATGCGCTGGATACGCATGGTAACAGTTGGTCCATACACGGCCAGCTTTAATACCACGGCCCATACGGTAAGCACGGCTGCCATCACGCGTCCATACTCCTGAGCCCAGGCCAAAGATGGTGTCGTTCGCAATGCTTAAGGCTTCTGCTTCGTCTTTAAATGTCGTCACTGCCAATACCGGCCCGAAAATTTCTTCCTGGAAGATACGCATTTTGTTGTGGCCTTTGAACAGTGTTGGCTTGACATAGTAGCCTTCTGCCAAATCGCCGCCCAACACATTACGCTCACCGCCACACAGCAGTTGCGCGCCTTCCTGGCGACCGATGTCCATGTAAGACAAGATCTTGTTCACTTGATCCTGGGAAGCTTGTGCGCCGATCATGGTATTTGGATCCAGCGGATTGCCTTGCTTGATGGCGGCCACGCGTGGCAATACACGTTCCATAAACTTGTCGTAAATGGATTCTTGAATCAATGCACGGGAAGGGCAAGTACAGACTTCGCCCTGGTTAAAGGCAAACAACACTAGGCCTTCAACGGCTTTATCCAGGAAGTCATCGTCAGCTGCCATGATGTCTTCAAAGAATACGTTAGGCGATTTACCGCCCAACTCCAGGGTGGCCGGGATCAGGTTGCTCGCCGCGGCTTGTGCAATGTAGCGGCCAGTGGCGGTAGAGCCAGTAAAGGCAATTTTGGCGATACGCTTGCTGGTAGACAATGGTGCGCCCACTTCGCGGCCAAAACCGTTGACGACGTTGATCACCCCAGGTGGCAGCAAATCTGCAATCACTTCCATCAAAATCAGCAGGCTGATAGGGGTGAACTCTGCTGGCTTCATGACCACCACGTTACCCGCTGCAACGGCCGGTGCCAGTTTCCAGGCGGCCATCAGGATAGGGAAGTTCCAAGGAATAATTTGGCCGACAACGCCCAGTGGCTCGTGGAAGTGGTAAGCCACGGTATTTTCATCTAGCTCACTGATGCTGCCTTCTTGTGCGCGCAAAGCACCGGCAAAGTAGCGGAAGTGGTCTGCGGCCAATGGAATATCGGCATTCAGTGTTTCGCGGATAGGTTTGCCGTTATCTACGGTTTCTGCAGTCGCAATCAGCTCAAGGTTCTGCTCAATGCGGTCAGCAATCTTCAACAATAAGTTAGAACGTTCAACCACTGAGGTTTTACCCCATTTGTCCGCCGCCGCGTGTGCAGCGTCCAACGCCAGTTCCACATCTTCAGCACTGGAACGTGCAGCTTGGGTATATGGCTTGCCGGTAATTGGTGAAATCGCATCAAAATACTCACCTTTAACCGGTGCTACCCATTTGCCACCGATAAAGTTGTCATACTTGGCTTTGTATGGGACTTTTACACCCATCGCTTTTAAAAGGTCCAAACTCATAGTTACTCCTGTACTTTTTGTATTAGTGTCGTAGCAGAACTGCTCTCCAAACCGCTTACATCAAATCGCAACTAGATATCGCGATAAACATCCGTTAACACCTTATTTTACAAGGCTTAGACGTCTGTTTGTGTGCTAAACATTAAACCTTCATAGTGACAAAAGCAAGCCTTTTCAGATAACTTTTTTATGATTTATAAGATAGAAGAGTGCGGTTATCACACACTGTTTCATGGCCAGTTTGTGTGGGTATTCACATGAAAATAATCGATTAAATTATTTGGCGGCGACGAGTTTTATGGGCTATAATCGCGCCTTCTTTCGGAGAGATGGATGAGCGGTTTAAGTCACCACCCTGGAAAGGTGGCATAGGGGCAACTCTATCGAGGGTTCGAATCCCTCTCTCTCCGCCAAATATAAAAAGCACCCCTCGGGGTGCTTTTTTGTTTTCAGAGCTATTATCTCGCAGCGCTATTTCTTTTTATCGCTTTTAAGCGTTTCCGTGGGGAGTGTCTTTTTGCCGCTAATGCTGACATCTTTTTTCAGGTTAGCTAATGTTGCCTGGCCAATGCCTGGAACCTGATCCAATTCATCTACAGATTTAAAGCCGCCGCTCTTTTTGCGATATTCAATGATGGCTTGTGCTTTTGCCGGGCCGATGCCATTCAGGCTTTCTAATTCGGCCTGGCTGGCGGTATTGATATCGACAACGGCATAAGCGGCTGGTAACAGAATGAAATACATTAAATAAGCCAGTATGGTTTGCTTCATATATCCTCCGTAGGGTCAAAAATAAAAAACAGGCTCAATGGCCTGTTTTTTATTGTACTGACTCGCTATAGATACAAATGCACGTGCGGCTTAATATTGTTAATTTATATTAAATATTTTTAATTATCGTGTTTAGTGCAACAAGCGGGTCAGGCGCTTGTGTAATGGGGCGACCAATCACCAGGTAGTGTGCGCCTAGTGTTAATGCTTGTTCTGGTGTGACGATTCTGGTTTGATCGTCCTGGTTCGCGTCAAGTGGGCGAATGCCAGGCGTTACCAGGCAGAAAGCAGCACCTAAAGCTTCTTTAAGCATCTGCGCCTCTTGTGCCGAGCAGACCACGCCATTCAAACCCGCTTGTTGTGTCATGGTGGCCAGTGCTAGCACATGTTCATTTAAAGAACGTTGTATGCCCAGGCTATGCAAGGTGGCTTCATCCATGCTGGTTAATACAGTGACGGCAATTAACAGTGGGGCATTGCTGCCAAAGGCTTTGTCCAGGCCTTCACGTGCCGCTTGCATCATGGGTAAGCCGCCACTGGCATGGACATTTAACATCCAGACGCCAAGGTTGGCCGCTGCCTGACAGGCTTTGGCGACAGTATTGGGAATGTCGTGGAATTTTAAATCCAGAAAAACATCGTATTCGCGTTTGACCAGTGACTCCACAAACGCCGGACCGGCGGCCGTAAATAACTCTTTGCCGACTTTGAGTTTGCAGAGTGTTGGGTCCAGGCGGTCGACGAGGGCGGTGGCAGACGCAGCATCTGCGTAGTCCAGGGCGACAATAATTTTGCTATCAGTCATAGGTGGTGAATGTGTTCCGGTTAGTGAAAGCTACTTGCGTTTGAGCAGTTTGATATCTCTGATGGTCGCCTCAGTCGGCTCTGGTGGCAGTGATTCCCAGGCGTTACAGGCCGGGCATTGCCAGTGATATTGCTTGGCGCGGAAACCGCACTGGTCGCAATAGTATGCGGCGCGGTCACCAATGGCATTGCGCACGGTCTGTTGCATCAGTTGCAAGTCGTGCTGTTCGTCCTCCAGCATGGCACGCGCTTGCAGCAACTGATCCAGCGACTTCAGGCTGGGTTTGCGAATTAGCTCATTACGTGCCAGTTTGGCGGCTTTGTCAGCGCCCTCTGCTTGCAGTGTCGCTTCATAGAGTACGGACATCATGCTGCTGATTTGATAGGTTTCCAGGTATTGATGTAATTGGTTCAGGCCTTCGCTGAGACCTTTGCTTATCTTGTTGGATTCAGCGTCACTTTCGCCATAAAGCAGTGAGTAGCTTTTGAGCATTTTTTGCGCCACAAGGCCCAAGTGCTCCGGTGCCTGCATTTCAATGCGCTTCCAGAGCGCGATGGCGTCTGTATGATGGCCTTGCTGCGCGGCGATGTCACCTAGCAACACATTGGCGCGTACACAGTTTTTATTAGCGTCCAGCGCTTGTTCCAGCTGTGTTTTGGCATGCGCCCAATCCTGGCGAATCATGGCATTGGCGGCCAGTTCACAGTAATATTGTGCGACCTCTTTGCGGTAAGAAATGCCAGAAGAGCGTTCCAACTCTATAGCAATGGCAATGGCTTGTGACCACTCGCGCTCTTTGACATAGATTTCAAGCAAATGGCGCAAGGCAGCTTGTTCATAGCGTGTATGACGCAAGGTTTTGAAAATCTCTTCAGCGCGGTCATACAAACCAGCTTTAAAGTAATCCTGTGCTAACTCGACCTTGATCGAGGTCGATTGTTGTTCGGTGAGTTCATAGTTCTCGAGCAAGTTCATGTGCAGGTGGATGGCGCGGTCTGTTTCCCCGGTGCGGCGGAACAGGCTACCGAGCACAAAGTGCAGCTCCAGAGAGTCTTTGTTGAGATAGAGCGCTTCACTAAATGCATCAACGGCTTTATGGTACTGGTCTGCAATCAGCAGGTTCAGGCCTTTAAAATAGGTGGCTGGCAGTGAGGTGGATTCAGCAATCAATTGCTTGATATCGACACGGGCGGCAATCCAGCCCAGCGTAAAAAACAGCGGCAGAATCAATAGCCACCAATATTCAAATTCAACCAGCATAGGAAGTCTCTTTTCAGGTCAGGCTTTATTTTACCCAAGCAGTGGTCGATGCGCTATGAATAGCGTTGATCACAGGTAAAAAAAACGGTATCCGAAGATACCGTTTTTTGCTTACTACTTAATCAAAAAATTAAGATTCGATAGCGTCTACGCGGTCACGCAGCTCTTTACCCGCTTTAAAGTGCGGCACGTACTTGGCCGGAACTTGTACTTTTGTACCAGTTTTCGGGTTACGTCCCAGACGAGGCGGGCGGTAGTTGAGGCTAAAGCTGCCAAAACCGCGTATTTCGATACGCTCACCCGTCGCCAGGTTTTCCGTCATCGCATCGAGGATGGTTTTGACGGATAACTCGGCATCTTTAAGCACTAATTGCGGAAAGCGCTGGGCAAGCAAGTCTATCAGTTCAGATCTTGTCATGATCTAAAACCTTCTTACTTTTTGCTGTCCAGCTTGGCTTTCAACAAAGCACCCAAGTTGGTTGTGCCAGCAGAAGCTTCGTCGATCATTACATCGTCAGCTTTTGCTTTCTTGGCTTTTGGTTTGCCAGATTTGTCGTCACCAATCGGAGCGCTGTTGCCGCTAGGATCTTCGGTCAATTGTTTCACGCCCAGAGAGATACGCTCTTTCTCAACGTCAATGCCCAGGATAACTGCTTGCAGCTCGTCACCTTTTTTGAAGTTGCGGATCGCTTCTTCACCGGATTGTGTCCAGGACAGGTCAGACAAGTGAACCAAGCCATCGATGCCGCCTGGCAGACCGATAAATACACCAAAGTCAGTAATAGACTTAATTTGGCCTGATACTTTGTCGCCTTTAGCGTGCGTTGCAGCGAAATCATCCCATGGGTTTGGTTTGCACTGCTTCATACCCAGTGACAAACGACGACGGTCTTCGTCGATTTCCAGGATCATGACTTCAACTTCGTCGCCCAATTGAGCGATTTTGCCCGGGTGGATGTTCTTGTTAGTCCAGTCCATCTCAGACACGTGTACCAAACCTTCAATGCCTGGTTCCACTTCAACAAACGCGCCGTAGTCAGTCAGGTTAGATACTTTACCGAACAGGCGTGTACCTACTGGGTAACGGCGGCTCAATGCCACCCATGGGTCGTCGCCCAATTGTTTGATGCCCAGAGAAACACGGTTTTTCTCTTGGTCGAACTTCAGGATCTTGGCTTCAACTTCTTCACCAACTGTCAGCACTTCAGATGGGTGCTTCACACGGCGCCATGCCAAGTCAGTGATGTGCAACAGGCCATCGATACCACCCAGATCCACGAACGCGCCGTAGTCGGTGATGTTTTTAACGATACCTTTGATCACTGCGCCTTCAGTCAGGCTGCCCAACAGTGCTTCACGGTCGGCACCCAGGGTGTCTTCCATCACTGCGCGGCGGGAAACCACAATGTTGTTACGCTTACGGTCCAGTTTGATGACTTTGAAGTCCCACTCTTTGTTTTCGTAAGGAGTAGTATCTTTTACTGGACGAATGTCTACCAGTGAACCTGGCAAGAATGCCATGATGCCGCTGACAGAAACACGCAGACCGCCTTTAACACGGCTGCTGACAAAACCTTTGACCACGCGGCCTTCGTTCATGGCTTCTTCCAGATCCAGCCATGCTTGCATTTTCTTCGCTTTTTCGCGAGACAGTTGTGTAGAACCAAAACCATCTTCCAGCTTTTCGATCGCTACTTTAACGAAGTCGCCAACGGCAACTTCCAGCTCGCCTTGAGCATTTTTAAATTCGCTAGCGTTGATCACGCTCTCGGATTTCAGGCCAGCGTTAACGATAACGAAATCATTGTCTACAGAAACTACTTCGGCGGTGATCACTTCACCTGCGCGCATTTCCTGGCGAGCCAGGCTTTCTTCGAAGAGGGCTGCAAAAGATTCCATGGAAGAGGATGTATTAGAAATAGAAGCCATTAAAAAATTGTCCAATTTTTACTCGCATGAACGACAGACATCCTTCAGCGAGCCACTGTCACGCAGGTGCGCAAACAATGGAAAAGGTTAAAAAATATTGCCCAAGCATGACTTGAGCAATCCGAATCCAAAACTATACACAAAAAAATTATTGAGTTCAATGACTTATGCGGTTTTTTATGCTGTTTGGCTGGCTTTTTTAAAGGCTTCGATAATGATGTTCACGGCTTGCTCGATATTCTTGTCTGTTGTATCAAGCAAAATGGCATCTGGCAATTGTTTCAACGGGGCGGCGGCGCGCTGGCTATCGCGTAAGTCGCGCTGTTGCAAATCTTCCAGAATAAGTGTGTAGTCGGCAGTTTCACCGCGTTGCAGTAATTGCTCATAACGGCGTTTGGCGCGCGTTTCGACGGCCGCGGTCAGGAAAATTTTCAACCCGGCATCCGGGAAAATCACCGAGCCAATGTCGCGGCCATCGCCTACCAGCCCCGGCGCTTGCCTGAAGTTACGCTGTGTTTGCAGCAGTGCGGTGCGTACGTCTGGATGCACGGCCACTTCAGACGCGCCTTTACCCATTTGCTCGGTGCGGATATGGGCGCTGACTTGTTCGCCATTCAAATAGGCTTCACCGTTCTCGAACCTGATATCCAGTTTGCCAGCAATCGCCGCCAGCTTGCTGGCATCAGACCAGGCGACGTTTTGTTGATAGGCCGCATAGGCCAGCAGCCGGTAAATAGCGCCGGAATCCAGATAGCGGAAGCCAAAATGTTTGGCCACGCGCTCGGCGACGCTGCCTTTACCAGAAGCGGAGGGACCATCAATAGCGATGACTGGCGGAAGAGAGATATTCGTCATAAATTTTACTTATCAAATGCTTTTAAACAATGAATTGGATTTTGATTTTGCGCTTTTGTAACATGTAACCATCGTATTCAAGGAGCCTACCATGATTAAAACCGCCTCATTCGCCATGCTGCATTTTAGCGTCGCCTTTACCGTTGCCTATCTGTTGACTGGCAGCATGCTGGTGGGCGGGCTGATGGCACTGGTTGAGCCTGCCTGTAATACCGTCGTGTTTTATTTTCACGAGCGTGCCTGGCAGCGTCACCAGCATGGCCATGCTGTTACACCGGCAGAGCCGGATGAGCATGAGTGGGCGTATGCGGCTTGAGCAATTTAACGCGCAATACTGGTAAATACTTTAAAGTACTCTGGAAACGTTTTGCCCACGCACTTTGGATCATTAATGGTAATTGGCACGCCAGCCAGGCTGATCAGTGAAAAACACATGGCCATGCGGTGATCATCGTAGGTATCGATCACTGCATTCGGCGTCAGTTGTGCCGGTGGCGTAACTTGAATGTAATCAGCGCCTTCCACGACAGTGGCGCCTACTTTGCGTAATTCTGTGGCCATGGCAGCAATACGGTCTGTTTCCTTGACGCGCCAGCTGGCGATATTGCGTAACGTGGTTGTGCCTTGGGCAAACATCGCCATTACACCCAATGTCATGGCAGCATCCGGGATATGGTTACAATCGAGGTCAATCGCTTTTAATGAGGGTGTTTTTTCGGCGCGCACATGGTTTTCGCCGTAGCTGATACGGCCGCCCATCAGGTTAGCGGCTTCTGCAAAGCGGATGTCGCCCTGGATACTCTGCTCGCCAACGCCGTGAACAGTGACATCGCCAGCCAAAATACCTGCTGCAATAAAGTAAGAGGCGCTTGAAGCATCGCCTTCAACATAAATCTCGCCCGGCGATTGATAACGCGCCGCTGCCGGAATGTGAAAACGCTCCCAGCCATCCCGCTGCACGGTGACACCAAAACGCTGCATCAGGTTAAGCGTGATTTCAATATAAGGTTTTGAGATGAGTTCGCCGACGACCTCAATACTGGCCGCTTGACCAGTTAATGGCAGTGCCATCAGTAACGCGGTTAGAAACTGGCTGGATACATCGCCGCGGATTTTGATCGCCTGGCTGACATCCAGCTTGGCAGGGGAAATCTGCAGGGGAGGGTAGCCATCGTTTGCCTGGTAGGCCACTTGGGCACCGGCTTGCCTTAATGCATCGACCAGATCGCCAATTGGGCGTTCGTGCATGCGCGCAATGCCGTGCAAGTGATAGTCGCCGCCAGAAAAAGCCAGCGCAGCCGTGAGTGGCCTGAACGCCGTGCCCGCATTGCCTAAAAATAAATCGGCCTGTTTGTTGGGGAAATTGCCGCCACAACCGGTGGCTTGCCAGGCATTTTCGCCAATGTTTTCCAGTTTAGCGCCTAAAGCCGTTAAGGCTTCCAGCATCCTGGCCGTGTCGTCTGAGGCCAATAAATCGCGAATGACAGTCACGCCATCAGCAAGTGCTGCCAGCAATAAGGTGCGGTTAGAGATGCTTTTGGAGCCTGGCAGCGTAATCGCGCCTTGTGCCTGGTGTGCAGCGGGTAAATGCAGTTGTTCCATAATGTAGACTAATTATTGAGTTTTAGACTTGGCCCAGTCGTTGCGCGCACGGCTGGCATGATCAAACAGGGCTTGTAGCGCATTGCCGTTACCTTGCTCCAGCAAGCTGGTCATCTCGCTCAGCGCTTGCTTGTAAGCATTCAGTTCACGTAATAATGCGTCTTTGTTGGCCAGTGCAATATCGCGCCACATTTCAGGATGACTGCCCGCAATGCGTGTAAAGTCACGGAAACCACTGGCAGCAAATTTAAACAGTAATTCGGCGTTATCGCGTTTGGCCAGATCCTCTACCAAGGCGAACGCCAATAAATGCGGCAAATGGCTGACTGCGGCAAACACACTATCGTGTTCCTGCGCAGTCATGCTCGAAACGATGGCGCCACATTGTTGCCACAGCGTGGTCACTTTGGCGAGCGCGTTAGCATCTGTGTCTGAATTGGCTGTCAGAATGACGTTTTTGCCGATATATAAATCTGCCATTGCAGCTGATGGGCCACTTTTTTCAGCGCCGGCAATGGGGTGGCCGCCGACAAACTGGCCGACTTTATCGCCTAACTCAGCCTTCGCATAAGCCATGACGTCGGATTTTGTACTGCCGGCATCTGTAATGACAGTGGTATCACTTAAATGTGGATAAATGGCACGCAAAATAAGCGGTGTTTGTGCAACTGGCGTTGCAAGCAATACCAGGTCGGCACCTTGTAACGCCTTGCCGATATCGGTTTCTACCGTGTCAATCAAGCCAAGTTGCAGCGCCTCTTGTAAACTCTGGCCAGAACGACCGACGCCGGTGATTTGTGGTGAGTGGGGCTGTTTTTTCAGTGCAAGTGCCACTGAGCCCCCGATCAAACCTACCCCGAAAATCACAATTTTTTTGAACATAAGCGAATTGTACCATGTCATATAAATGCGCTCGAAGTTTGGTTCACCAGCTTTTCAAGCGTATAATCCCAAGATTGCATTGGGGCTGACCCGGTTTCGACGTGGGTTGCAAAGCAGTGCAGGGCATACCGAGGATTCAGGTTCCCTCGTAAATCCATCTGAACAAGTATAGTCGCAAACGACGAAACTTACGCTTTAGCCGCTTAATCCCGGCTGAACGCTGCACCGAAGAGCTTCTCGGTCGGGCTGGGTAACCGGCAGCAGCGTCATTTAGAGAAGATCGTGGTGTATTGGGTTACTTAATACATCATTAAATCCAAGGTGACTCGCTTTACAGTTGCTTGCTCGTTGGTGAGTGTACGGTTAAATTAAACAACACAGCTAAGTATGTAGAACTGTCTGTGGAGGGCTTGCGGACGGGGGTTCGATTCCCCCCAGCTCCACCAAACAAAGTAGTTGAAGAAGTGCTTTTAAGATATTGTTTTAAAAATATCTTTTAAGTGATATAAGTAGGGTGATATAAAAAAGCCAGTCCAATGTGACTGGCTTTTTTACGCCTGTTCCCAGTCGATAAAATGGTATTTTAATTATCCTAGCAACAGTTCCTTTTTTAAACGCTTGCAATAACGTCGCTTGGTGAGCGTGTTCATCTCATCAAACAGCATCATTTTCCATAAATACTTGGTTTCAACTAATTCTGCATCCAGCGTGGTTTCATCGGCATAGCTTTTTAATACTCTTTGACGGTGGCCGATACGATAGGGTGCAAATGCCCGCCTCTTAATGATGTTCAATTTGATATCAGGCGCAGTTTGTTTTCCCGATAGCCATCGATCGATCACATCTGATTTGACATCCAGTAGCTGCCTGAGCTCAGCGATGGACAGCGTTCCCAGATATTCACCAATCTTGAGGCACCAAATTAAGCTGTATTGTGTATGTAATTTCTTTAAGCGTTTTCTGTCTTGCATAGCAACTCCCGTAAAACCTTGCAAACCACATCTGGATATTAACACTTGTTTTGCCTATGTTAATTAAACTGATGCGACTATTGTTAAATCATTTGAGTGTGTATTTACGGCAATGGCATTGATACAGTTGTATTAATAANNTAATGTATATTATGTTAAATTATTGGTTCAGCTGTTTACCCTGTTGCTTGAATAGAAAATCACGTTGTTGAAATCTGGTGAATGCTTAATCTGCATCATCTGCGTGCTCGTCGAAGATCTCTCTGAAACGATTGGCAAGTTTTTTGAATGCGTTTAGTATGACGGGATCAAAATGCGCTGGCTGTGTTCGGCCGTCACCTTGCATGATGATTTGCAAAGTGAGTTCATGTGTAAATGCGGCTTTATAGGGGCGCTTGCTGCGTAGCGCATCATATACATCACTCATCATCATGATGCGTGCCGATAATGGGATTTCCTCGCCTTTTAAGCCATTGGGGTAACCACTGCCATCCCAGCGCTCGTGATGGTTCAAGGCGATTTCTGCACCCATGATGGTAAATGGCGAGGTGCTTTTGCCGTGTCCCAGAATACTGTTACCTAATACGGTATGTGTTTTCATGACTTCCCATTCTTCATCAGTGTGCGGGCCGGGTTTGAGCAAGATATGGTCTGGAATCCCAATTTTTCCGACATCATGTAATGGGCTGGCATGATAAATGGTGTCAATAAAATTTGAGTCCATGCCTAAATCCGCGGCTAGTTCCTTACAGTAAAAGGCAATGCGGTGAATATGGTCGCCGGTTTCTTTGTCCCTGAATTCGGCGGCACGCATAATGCTGAACATGGAGTCAAAATAACTGGTGAGCAATTGCGCGGTTCGCTCTTCTACCTGTATCTCCAGTGTATGGCTATAGTCGGTCAGAAAGTCATTATATTCTTTCAGGCGCAGCAAGTTACGCACCCTGATCCAAAGCTCGGCCCGGTCTACAGGTTTGGTAACAAACTCTTCAACACCGCATTGCAAGGCACGCATTCTCGAGGTGCGGTCTATCAGCGCCGTGAGCATAATAATCGGGATGATTTTCGTCGCTTCATTATTTTTCAATTGCTCAGCCAGCTCGAAGCCGTTCAATACCGGCATCATGGCATCCAGCAGAATCAGGTCTGGTTGATGGCTTAAGGTCATTTCCAGCGCCATTTTGCCATCGTGGGCTTGTAGTGTGGCGTAGCCTTCAGCGGTGAGCAAAGCTTCCAGATAGGCGCGATTATTTTCTTCATCATCGACAATCAGAATGGTCTTGCGCGTGACTTTCATATCCATGTGCCGGGTCCCCTGCGAGCTTATTTTCTGGTGAAGTCTGTTTTAAAGTAAGGCATCCACTGTTTGCAGAAATTCTTTATAGCGGATAGGTTTGGCGATATAGCTGTCGCACCCTGCCTGGCGCATTTTGTCTTCATCCCCCTTCATGGCAAAGGCGGTGAGTGCGATGATCTTGATATGACTGGTTTGGCTGTCTTCTTTAAGCAGTCGTGTCGCAGTCAGGCCATCCATGCCTGGGAGCTGAATATCCATGAGGATCACTTCGGGTAACAAGCTGCGTGCAATACCAAGGCCATCCAGGGCGTTAACGGCCTGCAATACCTCGTGCCCTGCGCTTTCAAGCAACAGTTGCGCCAGCTTCATATTGTTAGGATTGTCTTCAACAATGAGTATTCTTGCCATGCTCGCCCCTATGTTCTTTATATTATGGCTGCTTGGCTTGGCCAGCCAATGCGCGATGCACTTCACTTAAAAAGTTACCGTGATTAAATTCAGACTTTTCGAGAACGGCTAATACATGGCCCTTGAGAATGTGGTGTTCTTCAGGCGCCAGAAATTTTGAGGTGACAATAATGATCGGAATTTTTGCCGTGCGTTTGTCCTGTTTCAGCTCTTCGACTACCTCAAAACCATTGGCTTCAGGCATCATCAAATCGAGGATAATCAGGTCAGGCTTCTGTTGCTTGGCTATTTGAGTGGCCTCATGGCCGCCATAAGCCCGCATCACCGAGTATCTTGCATGCTCAAGGTAAGAGGAAATGATTTCTACAGCTTTAGGGTCATCGTCGACAACCAGTACCTTCACGCTTGCTTGATCATTGGCCGGGGATGTAAACCCCAGTTTGCCAAGCGCAGTTTGCAAATCATCGGCAGACACCGGTTTTTGCAATATCTGTGCGGCACCGAGTGATAAGCCTCGATTACTGTCAGCGACAATAGACAGGATAACCACCGGAATATGGGCCAGTTTCTGATTGGCCTTGAGTTTAGCCAAAAATTCCCAGCCATCCATGCCCGGCAGCAAAATATCCAGCGTAATTAAATCGGGCGGTGCAGCATCTGCCAAAATGGCCAGGGCAATTTCGGCCGTGGCCGCGCGCGTCACGCGGCAATGGTCAGACTCCAGTTGCAACCTGATCAAGTCGGCGGCACGGTCATCATCCTCCAGGACCAGCACATGCGGCGACTCTTTATTTAATAACTGACTGGCGGTTTCTTTTGCCTGGTTAATGGGGTTTGCAGGGGCCAGCAGGTTGACCTTATAATGCAGCCAGACAGTGAACGTACTACCCTCCCCTGGCGTACTGCTGACTGCGACTGCTCCACCATGCAGTTCTGCCAGTTTGCGCACGAGTGCTAACCCCAGTCCTGTGCCTTCAAAACGCCTGGAAAGCGTGCTTTCCAGTTGAACAAAGGGTTGGAACAGCCGCTCAAGATCCTGCGCCTCAATGCCTATCCCGGTATCTGTAATAGATATCTGGATGAATTGTTGCGCGTTACCTATGGACGATATCTGGTGCTGCGGAATATCTTTGATTTGCTCAAGGACGGCTGCGCGTTCAAGCAGCCTGGCTTGCAAGGTAATCTGCCCGCCTTCGGGCGTAAATTTTACGGCATTCGACAACAGGTTATAAATAATCTGTTTCACTTTGCGTGCATCCAGCCACGCATTACCTAAGTCTTCCGATAAATCCGCTTGCAGTTTGATATGTTGCGTCGCGGCTTTTTCCTTAATAATAGAGAGGCTGTTTTGCAACAGCACTTGAACGTCGGTGATCTCCGGCTCAAGCTCCATGCGGCCTGCTTCAATTTTTGACAGATCCAGCACATCATTAATCAATGACAGTAGATGTTGCCCGCTTTCAAAAATATCACTGACATATTCTTTTTGCTTATCGGCCAACGGCCCAACGAAGCCATCCCGCAATATCTCTGAGAAACCGATAATCGCATTGAGTGGTGTGCGTAGCTCATGCGACATCGTGGCGAGGAATTCAGATTTCATGCGGTCTGCTTCGAGTAGCTGCTCATTTTTCGAGCCGATTTCTTCGCTGCGCAGGTGCAATTGCTCGGCCAATAACTTGAGATCGCCATATTGCTGAATATTATGCAGCGCGACACCAAGCTGTGCGGACAGGCGCTCAATAAAGGTTTGGTCACGCTCGGTAATAGCCTGGCTGGCGGCAAGCACCAGCACGGCCAGGCGCTTCTCCTGATAAGTGACCGGGCAGATGATGATACCGGTCGGCTTGATAGACGCCAGCCCCGTTTCAATGGTCAGCGATGGCAGTACATCAATATCGCTCAGTATCAGTGTCTGGTTCTTTTGGATAGCCTCGCCGATCACGCCATGGCCCAATTTAAACTCATTGAGAATGTCTACCGGGGCCGCATGTGTGCTTTCAAGGCGATAGCATCCACTCCATTCGTCATAGCCATAAATGGCCGAGACCGGCAGCGCATGATTGTTGGCCAGGATATCCAGCATGCCTGACAAAATCTTCGAGCGGTCATAATTGGCATTAAATAACCTTAAGACCTTACTATGCGTTTGGTCATAAGTCGCTGCATGGGTCAGGTCGACTTCAATCTGTTTAAAGTCACTGACATTGCGTGCAACCATGGATAAATGTGTCGGCACGCCATCGGCATCCTTATGCACCACAATCACCTGAGAGACCGGAATTTCTATGCCAGTACGGGTAATGTATGCCGATTCCCCGCTCCAGACACCAGTACTCAATGCAGCAGGAATCGCCTTGTGCTGGATTAAATCTGCCGCCCACTCTGGCCGCATATGTGCAATGCCCTGAAATGCGATGTCTTCATTCTCACCAATGCCCAACAGCTTGCGCCCGCCTCTGTTCAGGTAAAAGTAATCCCCCTGCAGGTTTGCATTGGCGATGAGGTCCGGTGAAGCATCAAGGATATCCGTGAGTCGCCTTTGTTCTGCAGAGGCTTGTTTGCGAATATGGAGATCGCGCTGAATACGCCAGATCAGCAGTGGGAAAAAAATCAAAATGGCGATAGACATCACCGCAAACAGCGTCAGCAGGTCTTTGGCGTGGCTCTGTTCAGATAGTGTGCGGTCGGTAAGCAGGTTCTGTTCTTCAAGTGACATCGCACTAAAGACCCCACGAATTTCAAGCATATCTTCGCGGCGGATATAGTCTTTGCGTAGAATCTCTTTTAATTTATCGGCCGAAGTGGTGCGCGCAGTCTCGATAATGTGATTAAAGTAAATAATCCGCTTATCAATCAATTGCCTTAATTGGGTGATTTGCTGCTGCTGGAAGTAGTTATCTTTGGTCAGAACGGCAAGTTCTGTGACATCTTTTTGCAAGTCGGCTAACGCAGCATCGCGGCGTGTAATAGAACTATCATCAGCCGTGAGCAGAAAGCCTCGCTGTGAAACTTCCAGTTGATTGAAGAGCACCAGGCCTTTATCCAGCTTGGAGATGACTTCGTTGGTGTGGCTGACCCAGCGGTTATTTTCAGCAAAGCGCTGCAGGTAAACCATGCTGGTAATGCCAAGCAAAACGAGTAATGCGAAGAAACTGATGAATCCATAAATAATGACGGATTCCAGCGCCCACACTTCTTTTTTTTGCGAACTCATACTGATGAAACCTTGCGACTAAGCATTATGACTCCCTTCTTGTTTTTAACATCAAGGATCAATCAGTTTCGGTACTTGCGCTGCAAGAGCTATTAAATACTAAATTAAGAAAACACGTAAGTATTTTATTTGTATCAATTAAATTGTGTGAGGATGGTAAAGAGGACGCTGTTTATAGGCGTGCGCTGAAATTGAATAAAAAAAGGGCGCTTAGCGCCCTTTTTTGCTTACCAAATAAGTGGAAACTTATTTAGCTTTACGANNNTACCAAACCCATCAAACCTAAGCCAGCCAGCATCAAAGCATATGAATCAGCTTCTGGTACTGGTGTCAGCGGGTTGATGTTGAAGCTGACATTGAAGTCACCGCCCAAAGAACCAGACAGTTTGCCGGTAGCAGTCAGGAAATAAGTACCAGCTGCCAGGCTAGTCAATGTGGTCACAGCTTCGCCGTTCGCATCGTAAAAACCATAGTTCATAAATGTCACGTCATACTGTGCATTGTTGCCTGTGGTGATTTCTGTGATGCTGTATGAAAAATCAGACACTTGAGTCAGGTTGATTTCATAAATATCTTCAAAGTATGGGCCTCTGGTATTCAAGGCGCCAGTATTTTTGGTGAAATCTGCATCAGCGATCAGGCGAATAAAATCCAGACTTTGGCTGGTTGTGTAAGCGCCAAAGTCTTGCGCTTGTGCTGCAGACATAGATGCAATGCCGAATACGCCAGCGACTGCCATTTTTTTCAGGGTTTGAAACATTACGACTTCTCCAAGGATTAATGCTAACTAAAAAACTATACTCATTATTTGTGACAACCATTAGATACACAATAGTACTAACGGGCTACTCCACGGCTTATTTTTATAATCATAAAACTGCAATTTCAAAATCGCAGCTATTCTAACTGTTTACGCGATATTCTGTAAACCTAACAACCTGTTTTTCAAGAAAAAAATGCCATTTTTAGCCATTAAGCAAATGCATAGCAATCAATCTAATTGATTGGAATTTTAAAAAAGGATTAATGCTTTGACGGTAATTTAAATGTCAAAATACGGTCGCCTTGTTTAAACCCAAACAGAGAGTTACCGCCACTCACTACCGCAATATATTGTTCGCCATTGATTTGATAGGTGATTGGTGGTGCATTGACGCCATATTCAGATGAAAATTGCCATAGTGATTGGCCAGTTTGACTATCATAGGCCGCAAACTTTCCATCGCCCTCCCCGCAAAATAATAAACCGCCCGCTGTGGCTAGCACGCCGCCTACCAATGGCTGGCTGGTTTTGTGCTGCCAGGCAATCTGCCCGGATTTAAGGTCAATGGCACTTAATAAACCCCAGCGCGCATCCTCTGTTGGCTCGCTGGCGGCGTAGCGGATAGGCTTTTCACCCGCGTTGACTTCGGTTTCATGCACGCTGTATTTGATCGGGCTGTGTATGGCCGCGACATACACCTTTTGTTGATGCTCATCAACGCTGACGGGTGACCAGTTCGCACCACCCAGTATGCCCGGGTAGACAATGGTGCCTTCAGGGCTCGGCTTTTTAAATAGATTATGTTGTGGCACAAATGGCACCGATTTAGCCAGGAACTGCCCATTGGTGCGGTCATGGATATAGAACCAGCCTGTTTTACTGGCCTGGCCTACGGCGGCGATGATTTTTCCCTGGTGGTTGTAGTTAAACAATACCGGCGGGCTCGCCAAATCATATCCCCATAAGTCATGTGGCACTTGCTGGTAGTGCCATTTGTATTTGCCGGTTTCTGTATCCAGTGCGACCAGGGAAACGGTGTAAAGATTGTCGCCAGGCCGGGAAACATCATTCATTTGTGGTGAAGGGTTACCCGTGCCAAAATACAGGGTATGGCTGGCGGTATCAATGGCTGGCGTGCTCCACGCTGAGCCGCCACCAAAGCGCGCAGCGTCCGGATAGTCTTTCAGGGCGGCTTGTTCTGCCGCAATATCACGATCGAATTGACTGCCATCAGCCGTTTTTGTTGCAAACTGTCCTTCCCAGCCTTGCTTGGGAATCGTGTCGAATTGCCATACCTGATGACCGTCATTGACATCAAACGCCGCCAGAAAACCTGGACGGCCATAGCGCCCGGTGACGCCTATCACCGCGCCCAAGGGCGCATCACTGCGCGGGTTGTCGATATGCAGGCCGTAACCGACGCCGGTAATGCCAATGATGACTTTATGCTGATAAACCACTGGTGCCATGGCGATGCCAACGCCGGTGCCGCCGGTGACTTTACGTGTTTTATTGGGGTCGGTGCCGCTTAAGGCATCCTGGTGTTCGGTATTCACCTGATTGGCTGCCACATCAATATCCCACAATTTTTGCCCGCTCTGGGCATCAAGCGCGATCAGCCTGGCATCTACCGTGCCGATAAACACCTTGCCTTCTGCCACTGCCACGCCGCGATTGGCCGGTCCGCAGCACATTTGCCAGTCTGCTTTGCGCGCGTGCGTGTATTTCCATAATTGCTTGCCGCTGGCAGCATCCAGGGCTAATACATGATTAAACGGCAGGCTGACATACATGATGCCATTCACGACGATAGGCGTGGCTTGAAATGTCGCTTTCACCCCTGTTTCTACAGACCATGCCGCTTGTAACTGGGCAACATTGTGCTGATTGATCTGCGACAACGCTGAAAAACGCTGCGATGACATATTCAAGCCATAACTAGGCCAGTCAACATGATCTTTGCTCTGGGCAACAGGTTTTGTGTGGTGTGTGCATGCCAATAACAGGCATGAAAAGCCAATCGTGGCATAACGGAAAATACGTTTTTGTGGCGCAGTTTTCATATAAGATGTCCTGAACTATACAGGTTAGTATACATCTAAACGCGAGCCTGTTGCCAAGAGCAAAACGTTAAAAAAATATTTAAAGGATGAAACTAAATATGGCAAAGAATAGACCTATACTATAGAAATTAATTTGCACACTAATAATAATCATGACAATTAAATCCGCAAAAACATCGATTGCACTCACGCTTGCTGAAAAAGGATCGTTGCCTGATGCATTGATTCGCAAAGGCATCAGAATGCTTTGTAAAACCAGGCTGCAAGAAATTGCTGACGGCGATTGTGCGCATACGCAAGCCAGCCTGATTGCGTTTATTGAGCAGATGCAGTTAGCGGATATCGCCCCACTCCCTGAAAAAGCAAATGCGCAGCATTATGAAATTCCAGCCGCTTTTTATCAGTATTGTTTAGGCATGAACCGCAAATACAGTAGCTGCTTTTGGCTGCCGGATACGCATACCCTTGATGAAGCGGAACACCTGTCACTCGCGCAAACCTGTGCGCATGCTTGCCTGGGCGGTCCTTTGAAAATACTGGAGCTCGGTTGTGGTTGGGGCTCTCTGACGTTATGGATGGCCAGCCATTATCCTAACGCGCAGATTACGGCAGTCTCCAATTCGGCGTCGCAACGTGAATATATATTGCAGCAAGCACAAGCCCGTGGATTATCCAATATTCATATCATCACAGCTGACATGAATGTATTTGATACTGACCAGACCTTTGACCGTGTGGTGTCTGTCGAAATGTTCGAGCACATGCGTAATTACCAGGTGCTCTATGCCAAAGTCGCACGTTGGCTCAAACCTGATGGGTTGTTCTTTAAACATATCTTTGTACATCGCACCGCGGCTTATCCCTTTGACGTCAAAGCCGAAGATGACTGGATGAGCCAGTATTTTTTTAGTGGCGGCATGATGCCAAGCGATGACTTGCCGCTTTACTTTCAGGATGACCTCAAAATCATCAATAAATGGCGTTGGAGTGGCACGCATTATGAAAAAACAGCTAATGCCTGGCTGGCGAACATGGATCAGCACCATGATGCACTGACCCCCGTTTTGCAGTCAATTTATGGTGATGCGGATGCCGAGATCTGGCGTCAACGCTGGCGCATTTTCTTTATGGCATGTGCCGAATTGTTTGGCTACAACCAGGGACAAACCTGGTGGGTCAGTCATTACTTGTTCTCGAAAAGATAATGCCAAAGATAAAACATGGCTTCTAACAAGTGGGTTGTATTTAATTTTGTGAGTTTCCAGCTATGGTGGTGGGCTTGCATATTATCTGCAAAGCCTGGTTTAGGTTGGGCGGTCTTGCTGTTAATGATTGCGGCCTGCTGTGTGCATTTGCAATGGATAGAAAGCTGGCGGCATGCCTTGCCCCTGCTGATCACAACCTTGTTAGGCTGCATATTGGACCAAATTGCTTACAACCTGGGTTGGCTAAGCTTTGAGCACCATCACACATGGCCAGCATTTATCCCGCTGTGGATGATTGCGTTATGGCTGGCCTTTTCCATGACGCTCAATGTCAGTATGCGTTGGTTACAAGGCAGAACAATACTGGCGGCCATATTGGGGGGGATGTTTGGTCCTTTGGCTTACCTTGGTGCACAGCAATTAAAGGTCATCGATTTGCCATCCTCTTCATGGAGCCTGCTTTGGGTGACGGTCGAATGGGCGGTAGCCATGCCTTTGCTGCTCTGGATACGTCGCAGATTTAATGAAACATTATCGACAGGGCCTACATGATTTACCAGTATGCATTGATTGCCATTGTGGTGTTCGCCCTCAGCGGCTGGTTACTGAGTTTTGCCACGCATCATTACAGCCATGTAGACAGCATGTGGAGCTTGTTTATGGCCATCACCGCCTATACCAGCGCCCTGTTTGCCCTTGATTTATCGTCACGCGCAGTATTAGCCCTTGTGGCGGTGACGCTATGGGCGCTTCGTCTCAGTATTTTTCTCACCTGGCGCAACTGGGGAGCAGAAGACCATCGCTATCAGACAATACGCCAAAATAATGAACCACACTTTTGGTTTAAGAGCCTCTATATCATTTTTGCCTTTCAGGCCTTATTGGCCTGGGTGATCTCTTATCCACTTTATGCCGCAGTGATTAGCCAGACGGCATTAAACCGGTTTGATCTGGCGGGAGCCCTGTTATTTTTGCTCGGCTTTTACTGGGAAGTCGTCGCTGATTGGCAACTGATGCAATTTCGTCGCCAGCCAGACAACCAGGGGGCCGTGTTGCAAACCGGGCTCTGGCGTTATAGTCGCCATCCCAACTATTTTGGAGAATGCCTGATCTGGTGGGGTTTTGGCCTGCTTGGCGTTGCCAGTGGCCATCCTTGGAGCTGGTTATCTCCAGTCATCATGACGTTTTTGCTACTGAAAGTCAGTGGTGTCAGCCTGATGGAGAAAACCATATACAGCCGTCGCCCAGGCTATGCAGACTATGTCCGCAATACCAATACGTTTATTCCCGGCTTGCCTAAAAAGGATAGCCCGGATGCATAAAACGCTCGGTATTGTGCCGCTCACGGCGTGGATGCTGGCAATGCCAATTGCCGAGGCTAAAGAGTGGTCTTTTGATGTTTGGCTCGACAAGCAGAAGATTGGCACGCATACCTTCTCTCTTGACCAGAACCGCTTGCAAAGCCGGGCTCGCTTTAAAGTCAAAGTGTTGTTTATTAATGCCTACCGCTACCAGCACCAGGCTGACGAAACCTGGCAGGGCCAATGCCTGAGTCAATTGACCGCACATACTGAAGAGAACAAAGAGATTACTGATGTCAGAGGCCAGCAGCAAGATGATCAATTTGTGATTGAACAAAAAACCGGCAGGCAGTCGCTGCCTGCTTGTGTGATGACTTTTGCTTACTGGAATCCAGAGATACTCAAGCAGACCCGTTTGCTTAACCCGCAAAATGCAGAATACCTGGACGTAACGCTCACCGATGAAGGTCGGCAGACCATACAGGTAAAAGGGCAATATATGGTGGCGCACCAATACCGTTTAAATGGCAAATATCAGGGCAAGGAAAAACTGAAGATCACGGTGTGGTATGACGAGCAACAGGATTGGGTGGCCCTGGAATCCATCACGCCTGAGGGTTATAAAATAATATATAAACTTATTTAATCAATATGTTAAAAATTTTATTTAAAGTGATTTGTATTATGAGTGTGTTTGGATTGACGGCATGCCAGAACTTGCCACCCATCAAGACCGTGCAACATGTGGACCTAGCACGTTTTATGGGGGATTGGTATGTCATTGCAGCGATACCAACATTCATTGAACGCGACCCTTACAATCCGATTGAGCAGTATCGCCAGCATGCAGATGGTTCAATTGCCACAACGTTTACCTTTAACAAAGGTGGCTTTGACGGACCGCTCAAAAGCTATCATCCAACGGGCTATGTGCTACCCGGGAGCGGTAATGCAGAGTGGCGTATGCAATTTGTCTGGCCATTTAAATCTGAATACCTGATTGCTTATTTGAGTGAGGATTACCAGCACACGGTGATTGCCAGAAACAAGCGCGATTATGTCTGGCTGATGTCACGTCAATCACGTATCGATCCAAAAACCTATGGCGAGCTGGTCGCCAAGATCAAAGCCATGGGCTATGACACCAGCAAATTACAGGTTTTTCCACATCAAAAATAAAAAGTAGCGGATGCATTAGTTTTGCGAGAGGGTGTGACATGCAACATAGATTTTCAGGCTTGCTATGGCGGCTGGTTGGCTGGTTAGATAATCACCGCTACCAACCGCCAAAAACAGCCAGTGCAGAGAGCATTGACTGGTGGCGCGTGCTGCCTTTTGTCGCCCTGCATCTTGCCTTGATGGCATTGTTCTGGGTCGGCTGGAGCCCTTTTGCGGTGATATTTGCCATCCTGATGTATGTGGTGCGCATGTTTGCCATTACCGGCTTTTACCATCGTTATTTTGCCCACAAGACTTTTCAGACTTCACGCATCGCGCAATTTATATTCGCATTGATCGGCGCTACTGCAGTTCAACGTGGGCCATTATGGTGGGCTGCGCATCATCGTTGCCATCACATGCATGCCGACCAGCCGCTAGATGTGCATTCGCCGCACCAGCATGGCTTGCTATGGAGTCACTTAGGATGGTTTTTAAGTCACGCCAACTTTAAAACGCAGCTTGATCGGGTGCGTGAGCTTAGCCGCTACCGTGAACTTTGCTGGCTGGACCGTTTTGATAGCCTGATTCCGATTGCACTTGCTGCCATTATTTACGGCCTTGGCGCGTTATTGCAAGCGCATGTTCCAGTCTTGCAGACCAGCGGCTGGCAGTTAATTGTCTGGGGCTTTGTGGTGTCTACCATTGCCCTTTACCATGCCACTTTCTGTGTCAACTCACTGGCGCACGTCTGGGGCAGCCGTCGTTATGCGACACGTGACCACAGCCGCAATAATTTACTCATCGCCATTTTGACCTTGGGTGAAGGCTGGCACAATAACCACCACCACTTCCCGGGATCAGCCAAGCAGGGGTTTTACTGGTGGGAAATTGACCTGACCTACTACGGGCTCAAGTTACTCGCTGCCCTCGGCATCATCTGGCAACTCAAGCAGGTTCCGCTAGAGATTCGGGCGCAGCATGCTAGCAAAGAGGATCGCGCATGAAGATCGCCATCATAGGTGGCGGCATTGCTGGCAATACCCTCGCCTACTCACTGCATAAACAACACCAGGTCACGCTGTTTGAAGCCAATGATTACCTGGGCGGCCATACCCATACGCATCAGGTCGACATTGCTGGTGAAAGTCATGTAGTGGATACCGGATTTATCGTATTTAACGATAAAACCTATCCTGAGTTTGAGCGCCTGTTGCGTGAAACGGGGGTCGCCTGGCGAGACAGCGAAATGAGCTTCAGTGTGCGTAACGAAGTCAGCGGCCTGGAATATAACGGAACTTCACTCAACAGCCTGTTTGCCCAACGACGTAACCTGTTGTCTCCGCGTTTCTATCGTATGGTCAAAGACATTTTACGTTTTAACAAACAATCACTGGCTTTGCTGGCCCCAGGCAACGAAATACGCCTGGGGGACTATTTGGATCAGCATGGCTACTCCACGCAATTTATCCGCGACTACATTATTCCCATGGGGGCGGCCATCTGGTCTACTGATGCAGAGCAGATGCTGCAATTCCCGGCACGCTTTTTTGTGCGTTTTTTCCACCATCATGGCATGCTCAGCATAGACCAGCGCCCGCAATGGCGAACCATCGTCGGTGGTTCAGCGCGCTATCTCGAAGCCTTGTCTTCAGGTTATCAGGATCGTATTCAGCTTACATCCCCTGTCCGTGCCGTGAAACGTCATACGCAAGGGGTCACCGTGATCACAAAAAACGGGCAATCCCAGTCATTTGATTATGTGTTTTTTGCCTGTCATAGTGATGAAGCCTTACAGATACTAGGCACTGAAGCCACTGATAAAGAGCGTGACGTGCTCGGCGCCATCCCTTATCAGGACAACACGGTTTTCCTGCATACGGATGCCAGGCTGATGCCAAAGCGCAAGCTGGCGTGGGCCGCGTGGAACTATCATGTGACAGCGACGCCGGTTGGTAAAGTACAAGTGACTTATAACATGAACATCTTGCAGGGTATCCGCTCCGCCGAGCCTTTACTGGTCACGCTGAACTACACAGAGGCCATTGATCCGGCAAAAGTGATCAAAAAGTTGCATTACCGTCATCCCTTATACACGCTGGCAGGCGCCAGGGCACAAAGTAGGCATGCCGAGATCAGCGGACCTCAACGCACAGCTTACGCCGGTGCCTATTGGCGCAACGGTTTTCATGAAGATGGCGTCGTCAGCGCATTAAGCGCGATTGAGCACTTTAAAGCGGCGACGACATGACCGAAGCCCGTACACCTGCTTTACATAGTGCGATTTATACCGGATGGGTCAGTCATCAGCGATTGCAACCTACATTACATGGCTTTCGCTACCAGCTGTTTATGCTGTATATCGATCTTGAAGAGCTGCCAACCTTATTCAAGAACACCCGTCTATGGTCTTACCTGACACCCAATCTGGCGTATTTCAGTCGCAAGGACTACCTGGGCTCGCCTGAAATACCGCTGGAAGTTTGTGTGCGTGACCTGGTCGAGCAAGAGACCGGGCAGCGGCCGCTGGGCCGCATCGGGCTGCTGACACATTGTCGCTACTGGGGTGTTTGCTTTAACCCGGTCAGTTTTTATTATTGCCATAACAGCGAAGGTGAATTACAAGCCATCGTCAGCCATATTACCAATACGCCATGGAAGGAGCGCTTTGCCTATGTGCATGCGGTGCAGCAAGGCGCGCCCCTGTTGTTCCAGTTTAAAAAAAACTTTCATGTCTCGCCTTTTATGCCTATGCAGATTGACTACCAATGGCAATTTTCGATACCTGGTGAGGCGCTCAGTGTGCATATGCAAAACTGGCAGCAAGATCAGGCCATGTTCTTCGCTACCTTGAAAATGCAGCGCCAGCCTTGGCAGGCCAGCGCGCTGAACCGCATGTTACTCAGCTATCCCTGGATGACCTTGAAAGTGATCTGGGGCATTTATTGGCAAGCACTGCGCTTATGGTTTAAAAAAATACCGTTTTATCCACACCCAGACCAGCGTACTCAACGCGGAGATTGATCATGACCACAGCCCCCTCCCCCCTTGCAGTATCCGCCGATACTTTAACCAAGCCATTAAAGTCCAAAAGTCGCGCAAAATGGGTGGCGCAGCTGGCAAAGTCGCAAGTACTCAAGCGATTGGCTGGCTTGGCAATAGGTCAGTTAACTTTGATTGACGGTGATGAGCACCATGTGTTCGGCCAAGCGGATACAGGTGGTCTACAGGCGACGATTACCGTGCATGATGCTCGCTTTTACGGTGAAATCGCCTTTGGCGGCAGCATCGGCGCCGGAGAAGCTTATATGCTCGGCTATTGGCAGGCAGACACATTAAGCAATGTTATTCGCCTGATGGTACTTAACCAGTCTGTGATGGATACCCTGGAGGGCGGCTATCAGTGGTTGACCAAGCCTGTGTTGAAAGTATTTCACTGGTTAAACAGTAATAGCGAAGCTGGCAGCCAGAAAAATATCGCGGCCCATTATGATTTAGGTAACGACTTGTTCAAGTTATTCCTGGACCCCACCATGATGTATTCGTCGGCCATGTTTGACGCTGATATCACCGACTTGCAAGCCGCTTCAGAGCGAAAATTACAAGTGATTTGTGATAAGTTGCAGCTTTCTCCTGCTGATCACGTTGTTGAGATTGGGACTGGCTGGGGTGGTTTTGCCATTTATGCGGCTAAACATTACGGCTGCCAGGTGACGACGACCACCATTTCCCAACAGCAGTATCTGCTGGCGCAAGCGAGGGTGCGTGAAGAAGGTCTGCAAGAGCAGATCACTGTGCTGAAACAGGACTACCGTCACTTGCAAGGCCAGTTTGATAAACTTGTGTCCATTGAAATGATAGAAGCCGTTGGTCATCAGTATTACGATACCTATTTCAACAAAGTGAGCCATCTGCTCAAAGCTGACGGTGTTGCGCTGATTCAGGCGATTACCATTGCCGACCAGCGCTATGCCAGTGCTATCGGTTCGGTTGATTTTATTCAACGCTATATATTCCCGGGGTCGAACATTCCTTCCAATACGGCCATGCTTACCAGCATAACGCGGGCGAGTGATTTACGGCTGGTGGATTTGCAAGACATAGGTTTGCATTACGCCACGACTTTACGCTTATGGCGCGAAAATTTTTTCGCGCAAATCGACGCCGTTCGGCAATTAGGCTATAGCGACACTTTTATCCGCATGTGGGACTTTTACCTGAGCTATTGCGAAGGGGGCTTTGCCGAGTGTGCCTTGGGGGATGTGCATCTGTTGCTGGCCAAACCTGGCTACCGGGCTGTCAAGCGGGTTTAATGGGCCGGTGCGGCGTGATACACTTGCCAACCTATGAGTACGCATGCAGTTTTAGAGTGGCGCGACGGCTTGCCCTACTCTACACAATTCAATGATGTTTATTTTTCAGTCAACCCGGATCATCCACAGCATGGGCTGGCTGAAACGCGCCATGTCTTTCTGCAGCACAACCAGTTAGAGGCAAGATGGCAGCAACTGCCGACTGACTGCCCCAGCCATTTTGTGATTATTGAAACCGGTTTTGGCAGCGGCCTCAATTTTCTGGCTACTCTGCAATTGTGGCGTGATACTGCGCCAGCCAACGCGCACTTGCATTTTGTCAGCATAGAAATCGCCCCGTTTACCTTGCAAGACTTGCAGATGGCACATGCACATTTCCCTGAACTGGCCGATATCAGCCAGGCTTTATGCCAACAATATCATTTATTGCAACCTGGGATTAACCAGCTGGAGCTGCCAGCATTCTCCACCAGTTTGACCTTGTATATTGGTGACAGCGAGCAGATTCTACCGCAGTTGCAACTACAGGCGGATGCCTGGTTTCTGGATGGATTCGCGCCAGCCAAAAATCCACAAATGTGGCAGCCTTATCTATTTGAATGTATGGCCAGATGTGCGCATCCTGGGACAACATTTGCCACGTTTACCAGCGCGGGACTGGTCAAGCGCGGTTTGCAGGCGGTTGGGTTCCAGGTTGAAAAAGCACGTGGGTTTGGCAAAAAGCGGGAAATGTTATGCGGCGTATGGCCGCTATCTGAGCAATGCCCCTCTTCTACTTCGTTGCCTAACGTGGCAATCATTGGTGCCGGTATTGCGGGTTGCAGTACCGCCTGGCATCTGGCCAGCTTAGGCTGCGAGGTACATGTGTTTGAACGTGCAGATCAACTTGCCAGTGGCGCCTCCGGCAATCCCAGGGGCATGCTCTACCCACGGTTGAATGCTGAAAAACCGCAAAACGATCAATTGGCGTGGCGTAGTTATAGTTTTAGCCTGCGTCACTATGCCAGCCTGAATTTGGGTGAGGATGGCTTTCAAAGCTGTGGTTTGTTACAACTGGGCAGCAATCCTCGCGAGCATAAACGGGTACAGAAAGTGGCCAGCCGATATGCGCATTTAGGCATGCTGCAACAGCTGGATGCAACACAGGCCAGTGCACAGGCCGGGGTTAACCTGGCGCATGAGTGCCTGTATTTTGCAGCTGGCGCCTGGGTAAATCCGACCGCAGCATGTGCACGCATGATAGCCCATCCCAATATCACGCTGCATCTTCAGCAAGATATTTGCCAATTAACTTCCCAAAAGCAAGGCTGGCAGCTAGCCAATCACACCGGAACAATCAATGATTATTTTGATGCCGTGATTGTCTGTAATGCCGCAGAAGCCGCCAGCTTATTGCCAGAAAGCGGCATGTGGCTAAATCCGGTGCGTGGCCAGATGGGCATGATTGCCGGGCAGGCGTCTATGCAATCGCTCAAGGTGATTTTATGCGGGGACGGTTACCTGACACCACTTTCTCAAGGCCAGCATGCCATGGGGGCTACTTTTGCACCAGGTGATAGTAGTACAGAGCTTCGCGAACAGGATAATCTGAGCAACCTCGATATGGTGAGCAGGTTAAGTCCGCAATTTGATCGTGCAAGCAGTGCAGAAGTTACTTTTGCGCGCGCATCGTCCAGGTGTGGTTCTCCGGATTATTTGCCTTATGTCGGGCCTGTGCTGGCGACAACAACGTTTCATGCTCAACATGCGCCGATCAACGATTTTGCCGCGCTACCAGCGCCACAAGGCCTATATGTGCATGTTGCGCATGGCAGCAAAGGTTTGATGACTGCGCCTTATTGTGCAGCCATGCTGGCCAGACGCTTGTTAAGCGACTTTGGCACCAGATTGCCACAACTGACCGAAGACAGTTTCTGGCACGGTTTGCATCCACAGCGTCATTTGTTTAAGCAGCTGGGTTGGAAGTCTTTGCTTAATCCTTTTACTGGGCAGACGTCAGCATGAGTGCGAGTATTCAACAGTTAAAACAGCAGTTAACGCGCACGCCGCAAGATCCTGAGTTGCATTATGAATTGGGGCGGCATTACCTGGCACTCAAGCAAGCCGAGGATGCTGAACAGGCTTTTCTTCAGGCATTGCAATGGGCACCCGATCACCCGCAAATATTGATGCAACTCGGCAATGCGGCCAGTTTGCGCGGGGATGAGTCGGTCGCTGCCAACTATTTCAGGCAATCGCTAGCGCAAGATGCACAACAGGCTGATGTACATTTCAACCTGGCCAATAGCCTGCGTAAACTAGGTGAGAATGCGCTGGCGATTCAACATTACCAGCAGTCACTTGCGCTGGCACCTGGCGATGCAGAGTGCCATAACAACCTGGGCAATGCTTACCGTGAGCAAGGCCAGCTAGACTTGGCTGTGGCTGCCTATGCACAGGCCATTAAACTTGATCCGCAGCTACTGCATGCCAAAGTACACTGGATTCATCAAAAACAGCATATGGCCGACTGGCAAGGTCTGGATGCCGCCATTGCCGAAGTGCGCGCTGCGTTAGCACAATCCCCACAGGCGCAGATCCCGCCATTTGCATTTTTGGCGATGCCGGGCACCACAGCGGCTGAGCAACTGGCGTGTGCAAGCAACTGGGCACAACTGCATTATGGCCATATCCAGCCCTTAGCCGCCACACAACAGTCTAGCCAGCCAGAAAATCAGCAGCGCATTAAAATTGCCTACCTTTCTTCTGATTTCCGTCGTCACCCCCTGGCGTATTTAGTCACAGACGTGTTTGCGGCGCACGACCACCAGCAATTCGAAGTGTTTTTATATAGCAACAGCAAAGACGATCACTCAAGCGAACGCCTAGCCTTGCTTGCCGCCGCCAATCACTGGATAGACATCACCAGCATGCCTGATGTGGCAGTCGCCGCACATATGCAACGCATGGGGATTGATGTGCTGGTAGATTTAACCGGCTATACGCAAAATAGCCGTAGCGGCATTGCCGCCTACCGCCCTGCCCGCACTCGCATTAACTGGCTGGGTTATCCAGGTAGTATGGGAATGGTCAATGGTCAGCCGCTGTTTGACGCCATGATTGTGGATGGCACATTAAATGACGTGGTTTTGGCCGAACAGCCTGTAGTGTTGCCATGCTACCAGGCAAACAATGCACAACGCCCCATGGCTGAGGCTGACACGCGCAAAGCGCATGGCCTGCCTGAGCAGGGGTTTGTATTTTGTTGCCTGAACCAGAGTTTTAAAATCACGCCTGATGTGTTTGCCAGTTGGATGCGCATTTTGCAGCAAGTGCCAGGCAGCGTATTGTGGTTATTGCAATGTAACCAGTGGGCAACACGGCACCTGCAAGCGCAAGCAAAAGTGGCTGGCATTGCCGCCGATCGATTGATTTTTGCGCCACGCACCAGCATTGCGCAACATATTGCCAGGCAACAGCATGCCGATCTGATGCTGGATACGGCACCCTATAACGCGCACACCACCGCCAGTGATGCTTTATGGCAAGGGATTCCCCTGCTCACGGTGGCTGGTGATACCTTCCCGGCACGGGTCAGTGCCAGTTTACTCAAGCATATCGGGCTGAATGAATGCATCTGCGCCGATTGGACGGCGCTTGAACAGCGCGCTATCACTTTAGCGCATGATGCAAGCGCACTGGCATTGCTCAAGTCCAAAGTGAAAAGCCAGGCCGGTGTGCTGTTTGAGCCGCACACATTCTGCCTGCAATTGGAGCAGGCTTATCGGCAATTGCTGTCTCGTGCTTAGTCAGACTCGCCAACGCTGACTGACAAGATGCCTGCGGCAATAATGCAACAGCCGCCTATCATTTCCATCACAGACATGGTTTCCTGCGCCAGAAAATAAGCGGCAATCGCGGCCACAATCAATTCGGACATAAACAACACTGACGCCTGGATAGCGGGTATTTTGGTCACGCCATATTGCACCAGCAAAGTCGCTGAAACCAGCAATAAGGCAATCACCAAGAAAGTGATGGTCACATAGGAGGTGAAGGTTGATGCCGTGATAAACGCCATGCCAGCGATGCCGGATTGCCAAAGTAATACCGCGAATGACAAGCCAAAGACACCCAGCCATACCAGCATGCCTTTGGCGGCAATCGTCAAATGCGTAGAAAAGCGGGTCATGACATTGGTTAAAGAAAAGCCTATACCGGCAGAGAGCGCCAGCCAGTCCGAGGTGGATTGCGGCCATGGCCACATCCATTCACCATTGGTCAGCATTAACACTGCGCCTAATAACGATAATGAAATGGCCAGTAGTTGCGGTTTATGCCAGGGCTCATGCAGCCAGACTCTCGCCAGCAATAAGGTCCATAGCGGCGACAGGTAGAACAGCAGCATCACTCGCATGACTTCACCATCAATAATCGCCAATACATAGGCCAGGTTGGTCCAGCCCGCGATCAGGCTCAGCCAATAGGCCGAGGCCGGGACTTGCAGTATGCAGTTGAATCGCCGCCAAAACAGCATGCCACCTATCAGCAACGCCAGGCTATAACTCAATAAACTGGATTGCACGCCAGACAAGCCGATATCGTTGAGCAAGCGGTAGGGATACCAGATAACGCCCCAGCATAATGCACCATAGATCAATGCCGCTGAGGCCGTATATTTTTGCCCGGAAGCTTTTTGTTTATGTGGCAGGCTCACTTATAATACACACCTATGAATCCAAATTTAAACCTACTTCAGCCCTATCCGTTTCAACGCTTGCGCGATCTGTTTCAAGGCCTGGCGCCTAACCCGGCGTTTAGTCCTGTAAACCTGTCGATCGGTGAGCCTAAACACGCCACGCCGAGTATCATTAGTGACGCACTCGCCAGCAACCTGGGAGGATTGGCCAGCTATCCTACCACAATCGGTGTACCGGCCTTGCGAGAAGCGATTAATCAGTGGCTGCAACGTCGCTACAACATTCCCGCCCTCAATGTCGATAAAGCGATTTTGCCGGTGAATGGCAGCCGCGAGGCCTTGTTTGCCTTTGCGCAGGCGGTCATTGATACCAGCGTTGCACAACAGCCAGTAGTTATTTCACCCAACCCGTTTTACCAGATTTATGAAGGTGCGGCCTTTTTAGCAGGTGCGCAGCCCTACTTTATCAACACCACGCCAGACAATGACTTTGTCATGGACCTGACACAAGTACCGGTCGATATCCTCAAGCGTACCCAATTGGTGTTTGTATGTAGCCCAGGTAACCCATCCGGTAAGGTCATGGATATTCAGGCCTGGAAAACCCTGTTTGAGCTGTCCGACCAATACGGTTTTGTGATTGCGTCAGATGAGTGTTATTCAGAGATCTATTTTGATGAGAATAATCCACCGGTTGGCGCATTGCAGGCAGCACATCAGCTAGGTCGCGACTTTAGCCGTGTCGTCATGTTCAGCTCACTCTCCAAACGCTCGAATGTGCCTGGCATGCGTTCTGGCTTTGTCGCAGGCGATGCAGATATTGTTGAGAAATTTGCCTTGTATCGTACCTACCACGGCTGCGCCATGAGCCCGGCAGTGCAAGCTGCCAGTGTAGTGGCCTGGAATGACGAAGCACATGTGATCCATAACCGTGCGTTATACAGCGAGAAGTTCAGTGCAGTGACACCACTGCTGCAACAAGTCTGGCCACACACGCAGTTGCCAGATGCGGCATTTTATTTATGGATTAATACACAAAAAGATGACACCGTTGTTGCCAGGCAGTTGTATCAGGAGTTGAATATTACGGTGTTGCCAGGCTCTTTTCTGGCGCGTGAAGCGCATGGCCTAAACCCCGGCAAAGGCTTTATTCGTATGGCGCTGGTGGCGTCGACTGAAGAAACGATTGCCGCCGCCCAAAGAATAAAGGACTACCTCAAGTAATAAACATGTATTAAAACAAAAAAGCCGGTTGCAAATGCAAACCGGCTTTTTTATGGCAAGCAAAAATTAAGCAAATTTTCTGCGAGCAATCAAACCAATGATACCCAAACCAACCAGCATCAGTGCATTAGACTCTGGTTCTGGCACTGGCACTGTTTCGTGTGCAGTGAAAGTGAGCTTATTTGCCAAGGTGACATTCAATGCACCTGGATTAAACTTGAATACATAATCATTACCAGCGGCAATATCGATAAACGTAAACGTTGTTGTCGCACCGAAGGTTAACAGTGGAATATTGTAGGATGTGATTAAAGTATTTGAAGAGTTATACAGGCTGAAAGTAGAGCCAACACCAATACCCAGCAACGCTTTAAAGTCTACAGTGACCGTAGAGTCTGAGCTCAAGTCAAAGCTGTATAGGTCTGGCAACCAAAAAGCACCAACCTGTAACAAAGACTGATCAACCACTGGACCATCATTCAGGTTACCCAGATCAGTCACGTTTGTGGTCGCAAACGCCTGATGTGAAAAACTGATGGCAGAGATTAATGCCATAGATCCCAACACATTAGATACTTTCATACCTACTCCTCAATTAAAAAAACAAGAAAACTTTATAATTAGGCAGAATGTGATTTACGCAAAGAGACCAGACCCATCATGGTCAGGCCAACCAGCATCAACAAGCCCAGATCTGGTTCAGGTACTGGAGTGGTCACATTAAAGCTTAAAAAATATTGTCCGCCGCTAAAACCATCAGCCGTGCCTGAGACACGTAATTGGTAAGCGCCAGGCGTCAGGATCGATGGCGTTGTTAACAAGTTGTTGTCAACATCGTACAGGCCATAAGTAAAAGTGCTATCCACGATATTGTAGGCAGCGTCAGGCATTTCAGTAATAAAGTAAGAAAGTGAGGCTGGTACTTGAAGGTCAAGATCAAACACATCATTAAATGTGAAGCCGCCAATCACACCTGCATCGCGGTTAACAACACCTAGCAGATCTGTGGTGCCATAACTCAAAGTCACATTGGTCGCTTGCGCATAGCCAGTGAAGGCAATCATTGCCGCGGTGACAATTGATAATTTTTTCAGCCAATGCATGAACATGGTATTTCTCCTCAGTACAGTTAATTATTAGCCATCTTATTATTTAATTCGGCTATTTTATATAGCCCATATTGGCCAATTACTTCATTTTTATTTATTTGTTGTTTATCTTTAAAGCAAAAAACAGACCAGCGCAAGTGAGATCGTTTAACAGGCTGATTTTATTAGTATTTTTACGCTTGTAACAATAAACCAACTAGGATGGATGCATGAATTGCACCACTTTTCAGAACGAAATGTTTGTAATGCACCATTTCAATGCATCTATTTTACTCGCGTCTTGGGGAAAGTAGCAAAGCAATTTGTCAGAAATATGACAATCGTGTCGATATTTCTGACCTTGGAAGCGGCTGATGGCCGATTTTATAACTGGCTAAGCTGTTTAAGGACGGTGTTTACCAATGCGTGCGAAGTGGGCGCAGCATCGGTTTCGACATAACACCTGAGCTCCGGCGCGTTACCTGAGGGGCGTAAATGAATAATGTTGCCGGATTGGCACATCACTCTCAGGCCATCTGTTGTATCAACACTAGAAGCAGCCTCATCCAGATGCAGGGCCTTTAGCATTTTATCTACTGCACCAGACCAGTTTTCAAGCAATGCCTTACTTTTTTCGGTGGCAAAATTTTGCAGGCGATCACTGGCCGTATAGCGTTGCGGTAATGCGGCCACCAAAGCGGAGAGTGGCTCATTTTGCCGTTTTGCTTGTGCCAGTAAGCACACCACAGGCAATACCGCATCACGGGTTGCTAGTGGTGCTAATGTTGGATAGGCGGGAACGGTTGTTCCCAATAAAAAACCGCCGTTGGCCTCAAAGCCGGCCACGCTGCTGGCGCCATTTTTTTGCAATGTTTCCATCCCGGCGATCACATAAGGCGAACCAATACGCGTGCGTGTAACTTGCTGAAATGCACCACTGGCCTCAATGGCGGTATTGCAACTGACAGGAACAGCCAAATGCGTGATATTGAGTGCTTTGGCCGTCAGTAGCCCAACGATATCGCCGCGCAACCACTGTCCTTGTTCATCACTCATCAACGGCCGGTCACCATCGCCATCGGTTGAAATAATCGCGTCTACGGTATATTCCCTGGCCCAGTCCAATCCCTTTTGCATATCTTCGACAGAAACTGCCTCGGTATCAATGGGGACAAAGGTATCCGAGCGCGCCAGGCAAATGACTTCTGCGCCTAACTCGCGCAGCAATTGCGGCACCAAGTCGCGGCCAACGCTTGAGTGTTGGTACACTGCCAGCTTTTGGCCAGCTAAGGCGCCCTCACCCAGCAAATCTTTATAGCGTTGGAGATAGGCATTTTTGGCCGTCGAGTTTTCTGCAGCTAATGCAGATGACGTTCCAGTAAAAGGCTGCAACTCGGATGCCAGCATCGCGCTTTCATCGGCTTTGCTGATTTCACCGTCTGGACGATAGAACTTGAGGCCATTACGGTCGAAAGGAATATGACTGCCTGTGACCATGATGCCAGGTATATGTTGCGTTTGTGCAAACAAGGCTAGCGCCGGTGTGGGGATCGCCCCACAAAAAATAACCTCCAGGCCTAGCTGTTCAAGCATGCAGGCACAAGCGGCTGCAATCTGCGGGCTGCTAGGGCGCAGGTCAATGGCAATGGCCACTTGTTTAAAGGCAAAGGTCTGCCTGACTGTCTGGATAAAGGCTTGTGTATAAGCCGCGCATACTTCGTCTGTCATGGCGCTCACGAGTCCACGGGCGCCACTGGTGCCAAAAGCCACACCACTTTGCTGCATCACTGCTTGCAAAACATTGCTACCTGACATATTAGTTGCGGCCATACGTATCTTCGTAACGCACAATATCATCCTCGCCCAGATAACTGCCGGATTGCACTTCAATCAAATGCAAAGGCAATTTACCTGGATTTTCCAGGCGATGCGTTGATCCAATCGGGATATACGTAGACTCGTTTTCGGTAAACAACTTGGTTTGACCATCGACGGTAATCATCGCCGAGCCACTCACCACCACCCAATGTTCGGCGCGGTGATGATGCATTTGCAGCGACAGTTTTTCGCCAGGTTTGACCATAATGCGCTTCACCTGGAAGCGCTCGCCAACGTCAATGCCCTCATACCAGCCCCATGGGCGATAAACACGTGGATGTACTTGGTGCTCGGTACGGCCACTGGCTTTGAGGTGGTCGACAATGTTTTTGACATCCTGTGCACAGTCTCGATGCGCTACCAGCACCGCATCGCCGGTTTCTACAATGAGCAAATCCTCTACGCCGACTGCGGCGACAAATCTATGCTCGGCACGTATCAATGTATTTTTGACATTCTTAAGAAAGACATCGCCACGGGCGGCATTGCCTACTTCGTCATTCGGCAGAACGTCTTTTAGCGCGGTCCAGGAGCCGACATCATTCCAGCCCATGCTGGCAGGCACCACTGCTGCTAGTTTGGTTTTTTCCATCACCGCATAGTCAATTGAGTCTGAGGGTGATTCAGCAAATGAGGCTTCGTGCAGGCGCACAAAATCCAGGTCTTTGTAGCTCTGCTCAACGGCTTTGGTCACCGCATTCAACATTGCCGGCGCATATTGCTGTAACTCACCCAGGAAAACTGCAGGTTTAAACAAAAACATACCGCTATTCCAGTTAAAGCTACCGGCATCCAGATATTGCTGCGCTGTTGCCGCATCTGGCTTTTCAACAAATCGGGCCACTTCATAGCAATCATCAGCAGTATTTAATGCATTGCCAGACTGAATGTAGCCATAGCCTGTTTCAGGGTGTGTGGGCGCAATGCCAAAAGTCACCAGCTTGCCCTGCTCTGCTGCGACGCTGGCTCGGCGTACTGCGGCTTCAAAAGCGGCGACATCGGTGATGACATGGTCTGCAGGCAGCACCAGCATCAAGACATTTTTTTCTTTTAACAATAAACTGGCGGCAGCGATGGCTGGCGCCGTATTTCGTGCAATCGGTTCCAGCACAATCGCTTCTGGCGTTAAGCCTACCTGACGCAATTGTTCCGCCACCAGAAAGCGATGATCATTACCGCAAACGACAATGGGTGATTCAATCTCGGCCCAGCTGGATAAACGTAACAATGTTTCTTGCAGCATGGTGTTTTCACTGACCAATGGCAATAACTGCTTAGGCAACACTGCGCGCGATAATGGCCACAATCGCGTACCAGAACCACCAGAAAGAATCACTGGAACAATTTTCATCTTTATCAACCTTATACCTAATTTTGAATGCGTTAATTTAACTGCTTGAGTTCCCACTGCCATGCATGTGAGACGATGGTGTCCAGCGCAGTATAGGTCGGTTGCCACGCCAATATGCTTCTGGCACGCTTGGCATCAGCCACCAGTCTGGCCGGATCCCCTTCACGTCTTGGGCCGTTAATCACTGTGACCTGTTTGCCTGATACCTTTTGTACGGCGTCAATCACTTCCTGTACTGAAAATCCTGAGCCATTCCCCAGGTTGAAGCGATCACTGCTGCCGTCTTTATTTAAGTATTCCAATGCGGCCAAGTGGGCAGCGCATAAATCCACAATATGGATATAGTCGCGAATGCAGGTACCATCGGGGGTGTCGTAATCACGGCCAAATACCTGGATATTGTCGCGTCGACCAGAGGCTGCCTGCAGAATTAAAGGGATCAAGTGGGTTTCCGGATCATGACGCTCCCCCAATTGCCCCTCAGGGTCGGCCCCGGCCGCATTAAAGTAACGCAAACAGACCGAGCGCAGATCAAATGCTTTGTCATAGTCGGCCAGCACTTGTTCTATCATCCACTTTGACCGCCCATAAGGATTCAATGGGCGATTAGGATGCGCTTCATCAATAGGCACGTAGTCTGGCTCGCCAAATACTGCTGCGGTCGATGAGAAAATGAATTTCTTCACTTCAAATTGCAACATGGCATCTAGCAGGTTCAGCGTATTGGTCACATTGTTGCGGTAGTAGATGTCTGGCTTGCGCACAGACTCACCCACCTGGATATAAGAGGCAAAATGCATGACCGCCTCTGGCTGATGCTGCTTAAATACTTGGGCCAGGCATGCTGGGTCTGCCAAATCACCTTCAACAAAGGTGCCACCTAGCACTGCATCGCGGTGACCACTGGACAAATTATCCAGTGTGATCACCTCGTGGCCGGCGCCCAGCAACATTTTGACCATATGTGAGCCAATATAACCTGCCCCACCTACTACTAACACTCGCATAGCGTATTCCAGAAATGATTAATCACTGCCAAACAAGTCGCGGGTATACACTTTGTCTACCACATCAGCCAACTCTTGGGCTTGCCTGTTGGCAATAATAACATCCGATATTTGTTTGAACTGGTTGAGGTCTTTAATCACTTTAGAGTGAAAGAACTCGCTTTCTTCCAGCACGGGCTCATATACGACCACCTCGATACCCTTACCTTTGATCCGCTTCATAATCCCCTGGATCGAAGAGGCCCTGAAGTTATCTGAACCAGCTTTCATGATCAAACGGTAAATCCCCACTACTTTGGGTTTCTTCTTGATAATGCTATCGGCGACGAAATCTTTACGCGTGGTATTCGCATCCACAATAGCGTTAATCAGGTTTTGTGGCACTTGTGAGTAGTTCGCCAGCAACTGCTTGGTATCTTTAGGCAAGCAGTAGCCACCATAGCCAAAGGATGGGTTGTTGTAGTGATTACCAATGCGTGGATCCATACACACACCTTCAATAATCTGGCGGGTATTCAGGCCATGCGTCTCGGCGTAGGTATCCAGCTCGTTAAAGTAAGCCACGCGCATGGCAAGAAAGGTATTGGCAAACAGCTTGATGGCTTCAGCCTCAGAGCTGTTGGTCAGCAAAATGGCCGCATCCGGTTTCAGGCAGTTGTCTTTGAGCAGGTTGGCAAATTTTTGTGCGCGCTCGGAAACTTCGCCCACCACAATGCGTGAGGGATACAGGTTATCGTAAAGGGCTTTACCTTCACGCAAAAATTCCGGTGAGAAAATCAGGTTATTACAATTGAGCTCGGCGCGAATTTTTTCTGTATAGCCAACAGGAATCGTCGATTTGATTACCATCACTGCATCAGGGTTGATGGCCATCACATCTTTAATCACCGCCTCAACAGATTTTGTATTGAAGTAATTAGTTTCAGCATCGTAATCCGTCGGCGTGGCGATGACCACAAACTCGGCATTGTTATAGGCTTCGTTTTTATCGGTGGTCGCTTTAAAATTCAATAATTTATTAGCTAAGAAATCTTCAATTTCACGGTCAACAATCGGTGATTTTTTTTGATTCAGCAGTGCCACTTTTTCCGGCACGATATCCAGTGCAACCACCTCATTTTTTTGAGCCAATAATACGGCCAATGACAATCCTACATAACCAGTACCAGCAATTGCAATCTTCACAGCGGCTCCTTCATTTCTAAACTAAATCTTTGCGCGACAACAATTATTTTTTCAACCACTCACGTATAAACAGCTTGGGGAAAATAATGGCATCGACTAAATATCTTTTTACCAGGCGCTTGGGCTCAGAGCACATTCTATGTAGCCACTCCAGGCCAAATTTGCGCATCCACATCGGGGCTCTGGGTTTGTTGCCGGCCAGAAAGTCAATGGTAGCACCGACACATAGCGCCACTTTGACAGGCAGCTTATGTGCATATTTATCAACCCATATCTCTTGCTTGGGCGCGCCCAAACCGATGACCAGCAAATCTGCTTTGGCATCCGCCACAGATTGGCAAATGCGATCACAGTACGCGCTGTCTTTTTCAAAACCAAAATCAGGGCTCAGGATGCCGACCACTTCGACCACTGGCCATTGTGACTTGATATTGGCTGCAGCAATCTCACCTACTCCAGGCATGGCACCCAGCAGGTATATTTTCAGCGGCAGATTTTTTTGCTGAAACCGCTCAAAAATATTCGGCACCAGGTCACTGCCAGGGACTGTTTCAGGCAATGGTTTACCCAGAATTTTTGAAGCCAGTACGACCGGCTTACCGTCTGCCACCACCATGGCGGCATGGTCATAAGCTTGTTTAAAAGCGGGATTTTTTTCAAGTTGTACAACGTGGTCAACGTTCGGGGTGACCACATATTTACAGTCATTGCCACCAAATTGCAGCCACTCCTGTAACACATCAATTGCGCCATTCATTGAGAACTTGTGAATGGTGATTCCAAACATTTCTATGGTATTTGACATAAACAGCCTGAGACCCAACAAGGTTAATTATGTTTGTGAACAATTACGTAGGTTTACGTAAAAAATTATGATTATTTTTTCAGTCGTACGTGAATAAAAAAAGAACCTGTGTGATATGGTATAACCCATCAGGATTATGCGATATAAGACGTTTAACCTATTCCGGAAGCAACACCACTGCTTACACCTCATCTACAGCTTCAATAATAACGCTTATTTGTGAATTTTTTTAAGTGATTTAACAAAAATATGATTNNCCTGTCCTCCGGCTCAACAATTGAAGCAGATGTCTGTATCGTCGGTGCCGGTGCTGCGGGCGTATCACTGGCGCTGTCACTGTCTGGCCGAGGATTGAAAATATTATTGTTAGAGTCCGGGTTTGAGTTTGCGGACGATAAAACCCAGCATTTATATGCCGGTGAGGTGGCAGATGAAAAGCTGCATAGCCCACCAGACAAATACCGCCAGCGCCGATTTGGCGGATCAACCACCATCTGGGGTGGCCGTTGCATGCCCTTCGACCCGATTGACTTTGAGCCGCGTGATTATGTACCGCAGAGTGGCTGGCCAATCAGCTACCAGGACCTAGTCCCATATTATCAACAAGCCAATAAGCTGCTTGAAGCCGGGGTGTACGAATATGATGCAGACAAGGTCTTTGATACTGAGCAGCAAGCAGCGATTAAAGGCTTTAAAAGTGACATCCTCAAAACCAACAATTTAGAGCGATTTTCATGTCCGACCAATGTCGGCGATCGTTATAAACAACGATTAGTGCTGGCAGCAGATGTTGAGGTGTTGCTGGGCGCCAATTGCACCGGTATTCGACTCAATCCAACCGGCGCTCACGTGAATCAGTTGGACATCGCGAGTCTCGAAGGCGTAAAGGCCTCTATTGTCGCCAAAAAAGTCGTTCTGGCCACCGGCGGGATTGAAACAACCAGGCTGCTGCTGGCCTCTAATGATGTCTGCCCCAACGGGATTGGTAACGAGCATGATTTAGTCGGGCGCTATTATCAGTGTCATATTGCTGGCAACCTGGGTAAATTGACCGTGTTGGGCGCAACTAGCAATGCACGCCATGGCTATGAGGTATCCCCTGAGGGTATTTACTGCCGCCGCCGTTTTGCGCTGACCGCTGAGACACAGAAGAAAATTCGTGCTGGTAACATGGTGGCAAGGCTGCACTTCCCAAAAATCGTTGACCCCTCACATAAAGTCGGTGTGCTGTCTGGCTTATTCCTGGCTAAAAACTTCATCAGCTATGAGTATGGAAAACGCCTGAAAGATGGTCAATCCAGCCTCGGCATATATTTAAAGCATTTCGCCAATATCATTCTTGATCCTATTGATACAATTAAGTTTTTGCATCATTGGATTACCAAGAGAACCTTGGCAAAACGCAAATTCCCGTCTGTCATTTTAAGCAACAAAAGCAACCAGTTCACCTTTGAAATCCATAGCGAACAATACCCGAACCCTGATAGTCGAATCACGTTAATAGATGACACTGACACACTAGGCATGCGCAAGGTCAAGGTCGATTGGCGATACTTGCCAGAAGACATTGAGTCAGTACGGCGTTCACTCAAGCTGTTTGTACAAGAGATTAATCAAAGTGGCCTTGCAACTTTTGAATTTAATGACGATCAACTCGAAGAAGACCTCACCAGGTTTGGTGCCTATGGTGGACACCATATAGGTACCACCAGAATGGGCACGACCCCAGAAAACTCTGTTGTGGATGCCAATGGCAAACTCCACAATGTTGATAACTTATATATATCCAGCGCATCTGTCTTTCCAACCAGCAGTCAGGCCAACCCTACCCTGACCATTGTCGCCATGAGCTTGCGCCTGGCAGACCATATTACAGACACTTTACACGCTGGAAAATCATCGCATTCAATCATCTAGTTAGGAAGCACGCATGAAAGTCTTAATCCTTGGCGCTACCGGGCACGTGGGCAGTCGCCTGCACGCGCACTTGCAGAATTCAAACATTTCATCGATTGCCGCCTCCAGAGGCAGAATGCGCAGCAATATTGCCAATCATGTCATTGTCGACAGCATGAATCTGGCAGACCTGACCAAACAATTGCACAATGTGGACGCTGTGGTGAATTGCGTTGCAGGCAGTAAAGACTCGATTGGCGCGGGGGCACACATTCTCGCGCAAGCCGCCTTGGCAGCAGACAAACCGACGATTGTGCATTTAAGCACCATGTCAGTGTATGGTGCCAGTGAAGGTGTGATTACAGAAACATCTCCTTTTGACCCAGATTACAACTGGTATGCCGCTGCCAAATGCGAGGCTGAAAGCCACATGCAAGCCTATGCGCAGGCGGGTGGCAAAGTCGTTGTTTTTCGCCCGGGCTGCATCCATGGTCCAGGCAGTGTGCAATGGGTAGAGCGTATTGCCAACCTGCTTAAAACCTATCGCCTAGGCGATTTGGGCAGTGCGGGTGATGGCTGGAGTAATCTGGTGCATGTCGATGATGTCGTCAAAGCCATTCATTTCGGACTCGAGATGCCATTAGCAGCAGGGGAAATTCAGCACTTCAATCTGGCTGCGCCAGACAGTCCAAGATGGAACCAATATTTTATTGACCTGGCACAGGCAATTGATGCAACGCCGGTCAAGCGCATCCACCCGCTACAACTCAAGTTGGACTCAAAAGCATTCAGTCCCGCGGTCAAAATCTCTCAAAAACTGCTCGCTAAAGCGAAACAAGGTCATCTGGCCAACCAGCTACCAGAGCCACTCCCCCCCTCTTTAGTTCGGCTGTTCAAGCAACATATTTTTCTGGATGCACAAAAAATCTCTGCCAACCTTTCATTCATGACTTATGAGCAAAGTTTTTTAAGTTCTGTTGAATGGTTGAAAAATGAGCAACGTTAATCACCTGACACGCTACGCCTACCTCGATGGCTGGCGGGGTCTCTCAATCCTGGCGGTGCTTATCGGCCACTTTCTTAACATCCACGGCTTCAATGCTGGCAGGTTTGGTGTGGAGATGTTTTTTGTATTAAGCGGGCGGCTGATGGCTGAGATTTTATTTATAAAACATACGCCCTTGCCCAGTTTTTTTAAAAGACGAATCTCACGCGTATGGCCAGCACTGTTTATATTCATTATTGCCATGTGGGTCATCTTTGGCCGAACAGAAACCGATTTGCATGTCGGTTACCAAAGTGTATTGGCGACACTGACATTCACCTATAACTACTACAGCATATATGTCAGCCATACGCCGGTACTGGATCATATCTGGTCACTGTGTATTGAAGAGCACACTTATATATTGCTGGCATTGATTGCCTTTTTATCGAGGAAATATCAATTCGATCCAACGAAACCGCTCATTGCACTTTGTCTGATTTTTCTGGCGAATGGCGCCTTGCTCACTTTTGGCCAGCACCTGGATTATTACAATGTCTATTGGCGATCAGATACAAGGAGTGCTTCGATTTTAATTGGTGTGATCAGCTTTCTGCTTTTTAACCAGTCAGACAAAAAGGTGCATCCGCTCACCTCTATCGCACTGCTTGCGCTGGCAATCGCATTCAACCTTAATCCTATTCCGGATCCGATCAAATATAGTCTGGGAACTATTTGTGTCGCTATCGCCATTTGCACGATCAAAGAATTACCAGACTATTTGATGAAATTTTTATGCCATCCATTGTTAACTAGAATTGGACTGATCTCATTCTCGCTCTACTTATGGCAACAACCCTGTTACAAAATGATTCATCAAGGACACCCTAGAGTCTTCCTGTTAGCTGCAGCCTTCATCATTGCCGCTTTTAGCTATCATTTTATAGAAGTGCCTGTCAGAAAGTTCTTAAATGAGTTGGGGACTAAAAGTAAAGCTTAAGTGATTGCCTTGTTACCTACTCAATACGCACCAGAGAGCCCGATACGGTAGAGGGCTCCCCACCCCGCTAATTACGATGGTGGTCGTATCGTAGTTATCAAATGACCAGGTAAAAGTGACACTCTGCCCGTCAACCAGCGCCTTTGAATCATATCGGTGTGACCCTCAGAATCCGTTGCAGGCATCATATTCGTTGGCCAATGGGGAGTAGTCCGTTCTAAAACCATCTTCTCAGCATCCCGATCATGAATCCCAGCATATCCTGGGCCGACCTTGATAGTTAATGATTTTGAAGAGTCACACCCGGCGGTTATGCTCTGGCAACGCAATTGAAGAGCATATAACCACCGACGCGTAGAGTAAAATAATTAGGTATTTCTATACGAAGTTTGAACTACTTAACGCGCAATAATGTGCCACTTACGCTAGAGCTGGGACCAATGCCGCTGGTCGCATACAAGCTGAAGTAAAGCTCGCCAGCAGGCCACACAAAAGACGCAGATTGTCCATTGGCTAGATCGTAAGTATCAACCCTGGTTTTCCATTGTTGATCGTACATAATCAGTCTCAATTGACCGCCACCCGTTGTAATCGCGGTGAGTTTAAATTTCTCACCAGCGATAGGCTTGGCCCATGAAATTTGACTGATAGAACGACCGGATGGATTGGACTGCGAGATACGCGATGTTGTCGGACCAAAAACGACAGCCTGCTTCCAGGTGTTAAATTTTCCAACTAAGGGGTCAGCTTTATCCCATACGGTTCCACGCTTGACGCCCCAAGGTCCACGCATGGATAAGATATTCAAATTCTTTTCTGGAATAAACGCCCTGCCTGAGGCATCAATCCAAGACTTGACTGAAGTCACCATACGCAAAGACTGGCGAATTAAGTGTAATTCATTAGCGGCTTTTAAGTTATAGCCATTTTTATGCAAGTTGAGCCCAGAACCCGTTTCTGCATAGATCACAAAAGGGGTCCCATAGTTACCATCAACGACATAGGCACCATACACCCTCAATGTATTCGCAATCTTGATTAACTCTGGCGTTTTTAGTTGAGAGACATTAAAACTCGGCGGCAGCATAACTAATGCGCCTTCTGGAATTTTGCCGGTATTGGTTGCGCTGTAGTGATCAGCCGACGTGGCTGGGTAAACATAGCCAGGCGCAGCGCCGGTTGTATCCAGTGACATCGCTAACGCGTGTGGGTAAATTGGGTCACTGCTGGTGTATTCATGTTTGCGGATAATCCCAGCACAAGCACCAATCCCAACGGCTCTTGCCCCATGATAATAATGCGACGGGTCGCCCCAACCAGAACCATTGATCGGAGACCAGGCATACAAATTAGCTGTCCATACGCCATTGATGTTTTTTAGTCTCCAAAATGAATGGATTATCCCGGTTGAAACATCATAAATATCGGCATGACCGTCGCCTCCGGCTGCTGGTACTAAGTCAGCAGGCCAATGAGAGATCTCCACCTGAGGCAGAGAGGTTTCTGCATCCGCGTCATACACACCCTTTGACCCGGGGATAGGTTTTACAACCATGGGACCGCTTGAATCATCGGCAAAAAAACAGCCGGAAGAGTATATACCAGAGTCAATTAAGGGGTTGAATTTGGCAAGAGGTATCACAAAATCTGAAAAACTTGGCGAGATTGGTCGACTATTCCAAAACGAATTCGTCGCAAAAGGCTTTGTGTAGTATTGCCCCATGCGCACTTGATCGCTAGCAGTATCTGTACGTATTTGAGCGCTCGGAACATTAGGGTCTATAGCACTGACAGCATTGATGGCAGTAAATAGCAGTAATGAGGCTAGGCAAGTCTGGGTAATAAAAGGCACTTGTGTGAATGCTTTCATCATTTACTCCTAAAGGGTAAGGTTATGATTTAAATGATCAGCAAGTTGCATGAATCAAACTCGTTGCTTTGCCTAAGTTAGATCAGAATACCAGTCAATCAGGGCCATAAAACCTGTCAGAACTTGTCACAACATTCACGCAATGTTTTTTGCAAAGTGACCAAGTTGGGAAGTTTGATGAACACCATGGTTTAAATTGCTTGATAATCTTGCTTTAATATCAATCAGCAAGATTGCTAAGCAAAAAATATACCATTCAAAAGTGAAGGAGCCCGCGGTGGCGGGGGATGAACAGGTTGAGATGAGGTTTAAGGCAAACGCCGAATAACAGCTAATTGAGTCTGGCTATTCAATCGCTGATGAGATTTTTATGCCATCCATTGTTAACCAGAATCGGGCTAATTTCATTTTCGCTCTAACTATGGCAACAACCCTGTTACAAGATGATCCATCAAGGGCTCCCTAGAGTCTTCCTGGTAGCCGCTGCCTTCATCATTGCCGCTTTTAGCTATCATTTTATAGAAGTGCCTGTCAGAAAGTTCTTAAATGAGTTGGGGACTAAAAGTAAAGCTTAAGTGATTGCCTTGTTACCTACTCAATACGCACCAGAGAGCCTGATACGGTAGAGGGCTCTCCCACTCCGCTAATGGCTATGGCTGTCGTATCGTAGTTGTCCAAAGGCCAGGTGAAAGTGACACTCTGACCGTCAATCAGCGCCGTTGAGTCATAACTAATATAGTCATTTTTTTCCGGATCACGAATCACAAACCTGAGTTTTCCACCGCCAGTGGTAGCTGCAGTCAGTTGATATTTATAACCTTTCTTGGGTTTAGCCCAGGAGACATGTGTCACTGAACGACCAGAGGGGTTGGATTGGGTAATCTCTTCATCAGTTGTATCAAAGACAACGGCTTGTTGCATGGAGTCAAATTTACCAAGCTGGCCGCAGTTGTTGCTGCAAACATCGCTATCTGCCTGGTAGTTATAGCCTCTCGCCCAAGGGCCTCTAAACGAAAGTACATTCAGGTTCTGATTGGCTTGAAAGCTGTTGCCATTACCATCTACCCACCCTTGTACTGAAGTCACCATACGCAACGCTTTCTGAATCAAGGTCAGCTCATACCAACCACTGCCTGTTACGCGAGTCGCAGCGCCGATCTCTGAATAAACAACATATGGTGTACCGTAGTTTCGATCAATGACATACGCACCGTACGTTTTCAGCGTATTCGCTATTTTCTTGACTAAGGGGGTTTGAATCTTGGAAACATCAAAACTTGAAGGCAGCATCAATAAGGCTCCTTCTGGAATTTGTCCGGTATAGTTAGAGACATTGACATCTGTAGAAGTCGCTGGAAATACGTATGATGTTGATAATGCATTATCGGTCAACGAAACCGCTAATGCATGCCTGAACATAGTATCTCCGTCATCGACTTCATGAATCCTGATCATGCCAGCACAAGCTGCTACGCCTGTTGCGCGGCCTCCTTGGTAATAATGTGCCGGGTCACCCCAACCCGTGCCATTTAATGGCGACCATGCATAAAGTAGCGAAGTCCACTCACCATTAACATTTTTCAATTTATAAAAAGAATGAATCACTTTATTTGGCACGTCCAGAATGTCTGCGTGACCATCTGCACCTGTTGCAGGCATTACATTTGCAGGCCAATGTGGAATGGTGAGCTCTGAAACAAGCTTTTCCGCATCCCGGTCGTGAATTCCACCATAGCCTGGACCCACCTTAATTGTCATGGCTGCGTCAGTGGCATCGGCATAAAAGCATGAAGCAGAAAAAGCTGGAGTATTTGCTGTTGGATTGTATAGAGAGTCAGGAATGATGTAGTTTGAGAATGTGGGTGACACCGGAACACTATTCCACAATGAATCTGCGGTGAAAGGTTGCAGATAACTCTCAAACTCTGCAGCCAAAGCGTTGATGCTTGAGAACGCTAAACTGATGGCAAATGCATTTTTATATACATGGTTTAATTTCAACATTCCGGCCCCCTTGCCAATAATTAATTAATATTAATACAATTTACATCAATACTTAAAAACAATGCAAGACATAAATAAACTAAAGTTAACACTTTAAGGCGGGAAAAAGTGGAAAAGCCGGAAAAAGATTACATTTTTGAATAACTAGTTATTAATGGTTAATGGTTAATGGTTAATGGTNNAATGGTTAATGGTTAATGGTGTTGGGCGTGGAAAAACTCGAGAAAAGAGTATTTCCACTTGAAATGGCAGGCTAAAAGCGACGAAATTTTAGTTTTTGATATTTAAAAAACGACGTGATTTTTCACGGAATGGCTTTTCAATGTACGAGTACATGAGTTGTGCCAGCGTGAAGCAAATCATAAGGTAAATGATGCTAAGCAGTATGGATTGCCCAGTAGTGAATTGCGGGGTAGAAATGCCGCGTATAACGACTTCAGGGTGATGAAAAGCAACGCGAATGACTTGGTTGTAGAACCACAACACTGCGCCATGAGACATATAGAGCGAATAGGAAACAGTACCCAGCCAGATGAGCCAGGTCTTTGAAAGATAACGCTTAAATATATTGTCTGGCGTTAGTAAAATTCCTGCAATTAATAAAGCGCTGGCTGGGTAAATAATAAGACCGTACCCATAGAACCCACTCGCTAATATAGTGACGCTCAATATTAGGACGATAGATAGCGGTATGGTAAATACAGGCAGTAAAGCGCCATCTGCGTGGCCATGCTTCAGTATGAAATATGCCACTGTGCAGCCGGTGAAAAAACCGGCCAAACAACGTAACATAAAGTTGTAGTGTTCCGGCTGATACAAGAAAAGAGCAGAAATACAAATTAAACTAATCAGAGGAAAAACAAAGGTTTTTATTTTATTCAGATATAGCGTAATGACCGCAAAAATCAGGTAGGTATAAAACTCAGCACTAATCGACCAGGCGGGGCTATTAAACGTCATCGCCGTTTCGTTGGGCCAGAAGGCTTTGACTAAAAAGAACTCTCGCAAAAATGCATAAAAATTGNNGGCAATACCAAATTTAGTTTGCAATACGTATTTCAGGGTCTCAATCATTAGATAGATAACCAGCATCAATAAATGCACGGGATATAAGCGCCCGAATCTCAAAAACTGAAATCTGGCGACATCGCTCCAGCTTTTCAGCTTGTTCTGGTAAGCCGTGAAAATAACGAAGCCGGAGAGTACGAAGAACAGATCTACCATAAAACCGGCACCATGAATGATGGGCAAGTGGTGAATAAATGGATTCCAATTGGGAAGGTGGTATAAAACCACCAGCAGAGCGGCGATTCCGCGCACACTCTCCAACTCTTCAACTTTAAACTTCCTAGCTTGCGATGAGGCCATACTAATATTCTTTTTCTCTAATTATTTTAGTCTTTTCTGGATTTGACCCACTCGACCTGACGGTTTTTGAAGAAGTTCAGATACAGCTTGATTTTACTGAGTGCATAGACGGGCGCATATGCGAACAGGGACATTAAAGGCAAAATATTTCTACCATGCTTGAACCAGGCAATTAAAACAAAGCCTGTGAATAGTACAAACACCCCTACTCCCAATGACCATGGTTGCGCATCACCAGTCATAAACCATGCGACGGCAGAAACCAAGGCAAATAATGCGGAGAGCAAAAAGAGTAATGCCAATGGTGGAACGATCAAATCCAGCGCCATAGCAATGATTGAGAAGTTGAAAGACCTGATACCTTTAAGCAGGAGTGGCACGCCCTCTTTGACAATCATGCTGATATGACCATGCTCCCAGCGCTTTCTTTGGGATTCAGTGCCTGCATCATGTTCAGGGAACAAGCTAGTGACATAGGCTTCAGGGCAAAAGCCAGGCGCCCGATAGGCGATGGTTAAATCGATGCCCAGCTTCATATCCTCAACGATACTGCCATGCACCAGGTTAGCATTCTCAATTTGCTGCCACGGAAATGCCATGCCGGATCCCATCAGCTGCATGGGTAAGCCCAGGCGATGAAAGCCCAGTGGCCTGGTCCAGCTTTTCACGACATAGGCAAATTCGGCAATTTTGGACTTGATATCGCCACCAGGCTTGGACTGAATCAAATAAAGTGCCTGAATGGCACTTTGTCTGGAAGTTACCGCATTTGCCAGCGCGTCTATCGTCCCGGTATCAATCTGACAGTCTGCATCAAATACCATCACCATTTCTGGTGGAGATTGTTTCAGGAACTGCAGACCGAAATCGAGTGCATAACCCTTACCTCTTTTTTCCTGATCGAATCGCTCAATGGCCTCTACCCCGGCTTTTCTTGCAACTTCAGCAGTGTTATCAGTGCAGTTATCAGCCACAACCACAATCCTTGTGTTGGCAGTTGCCTGTTGTTTAATTGATTGCAAGGTATGCTCGATACCTGCCGACTCATTATGTGCCGGGATCAGGATCGCAATTCGTTCCTGGCTTGGGGCTATTGAAGTTTTACGGTACCCGGGGATGATGGCAACGAGGATTTGAAAGGAAAAGGTTAAAACCGGAATCGCCAATAGCAATAATACAAAGTAAAAGAGTGCGATGCATGCATCATAAATCATAGCGAAATCCTATTAAATCTAAATTATTTATCTGTCGCTCGCAGCAATATACCGCGCGCTGATGAAGTATCACCAACCCCACTCGTCACGACAACGATAGGGTAAAAGTTATCGACAGGCCAATCAAACGTAACCGTCTCGTTATTTTGAAGATCCTGACTATCATAAGCCTGTTTTTTAGTGTCCTTATCAATCAGTTTGAAGCGCAATTTTGCCCCCCCACTGGTCACGGCCTTTAAGGTATAACGCTGTCCCTTTTGCGGTTTAGCCCAATCAACGGCTGGCATCGTGCGATCTGAATAATTGGTCTGTATCACTGGCGAGTCCGTATTCTGGAATACAACAGCTTGCTGGGTTGGGACAAACTTAGCCAATGGCTTTCCATTTGACGGCACCCATGGCCCTCTCATTGAGAGCAGGTTCAGGTTTTTGTTCGGCGTAAATGTTTGCCCATTGCCATCGATCCAGCTACTGGCGCTTTTCACCATGCGTAGGCCCTCTCTGATGACATGTAACTCCTGACCGGCCTTATTATCCCAGCCATTTTTATGAATTCTCAATCCAGAACCGATTTCAACATATACCAAAAATGGGGTACCGTAATTCATATCCACTACATAGGCACCATAAACCTTCAAGGTATTTGCTACCTTTCTCAACTCGGCATTAGTGATGGTGGATGTATCGAAATCTGGTGGCAACATCATTAATGCGCCTTCAGGGACTTTCCCGGTATTTCTTTTCGCACCTGCATCTGCAATTGTCGCTGGAAACATATAGGCGGGTGAAGGTGACAATGCGTTGTTAGTCAGTGAAATAGCTAAAGCATGATGGTACATATCATTACCATCGTTTAATTCATGCTTGCGGATAATCCCGGCGCAGGATGGAACACCAGATGCCCTCGACCCTTGATGGTAATGCGCTGGGTCTCCCCACCCCGTTCCATTTAACGGCATCCAGCCAATATGTGTCGTACGCCAAACATCATCCACTTTTTTCAATTGCCAAAATGAATAGATAATCCCTGTGGTCGTATCAAAAATATCGGCATGACCATCCCCGCCTTCTGCCGGCACTAAATTCGCTGGCCAATGCGGAATGGTGATTTCTTCACTGGTGCTTTCTGCATCGGCATCGTAAATGCCCTTTTTGCCGACGGGCGGCTTGACCTGCATAGGCGCATCTTTGGCTGTGGCCAAAAAGCAATGCGTGGAGTACTTACCTTCTTGCATGGCTGGAAAGTAGCTGGATGTCGGAATCACAAAGTCATCAAAGACGGGGTTTACCGGCTTACTATTCCAAAGTGATTGCGCTGAAAATGGAACCTCAAACGACTCAAATTTACTTACACTCTGTGCCTGTACTATTGCGGAGCCCAAAATAAAGCACACGCATGATAAACGTATCAATGTTGAGCTAATGATGGTAGGTTTCATTGGGCACTCCGTCTAGCAACTATTCAATAAAATGTGCAGCCAACTTGTCTATTTCATGCTGTAAATTAAAGTGCTTTACAACATGAGCATAGGCGGTTGATTTTACCTTGCTACGTAATTCGTGGCTTTCCAAATACATTGAAATGGCAGCTTCAAGGCCATCAACATCTGCAGGTGGAACCACGATACCACTGACGCCATGTTCAATCAGTTCTGTAACCCCGCCGACATTGGTTCCTATCACTGGAACCCCTGTCGCCATAGCTTCCATAAAGGAAACCGGTACGCCTTCAGCAAAGCTCGGCAGAATGAAAATATCACTATCACTGAGTGTTTGCTTGACGGTTTCCTGACTTGCAAATCCGGCAAAAATGACCTTTTCACTTAATCCATTTTCTTTTGTAAGCATTTCCAGGTTATGGCGCTCAGGGCCGTCTCCCAGAAAAGTCATCTTGAAGTCGAATCCTTTTGCATGTAGCGCTGAAAGGCTCTTCAATAAAATCTGCACGCCTTTTTCAGAGGACAAACGTCCAACATAAATCATCTTGGCTGGTGTATCAGTTAATTCTCTCGCGGGCGTAGGGTCATAATTGAATAAATTAAAGTCGATACCACAATGCACGATCTTTAACTTATGCCAATCTTCAGCATTTGAAAACAACATCAACTGGCTTTTGCAGTAGTGGCTAATACATGCGATAAATTTTGCGTATTTAAGTTTTAAGTCAAGTGCCCAGACCATTGGTTCAAAAAAGATGTGGGGGCCATGAATGGTAATGCTGTAATCTACGCCTGCCAGCAGGCTGGCAAGCATGGTAATGGTGCCGCTACTATCCCCGAAGTGATTGTGTACATGGTCAATCGATTGTGACTTGAGCAACTCAGCAAGAATGAGTGCTTCCTGAAAGTAAAAAAGTTGATAAATAAACCCTTTTACTCCCGGCCTGGCAGACTTTAAAGCAATCCTGAATGTGCGAAAAAACAGTTTGGGATTTTGCACGACTGATTTAATGTTCAAGCACAGTAATTTCAGCGGATTAAATGGCAATAAATAGGTAGTCGTTTCAAATATCTGCTTGATTTCATCGCTGACCAAATGTGCTGCCTGTGGGCGATTGACTGCAATGGTTACGACTTCATGGCCCCGTTGCCTTAAGCCACTGACTTCACGCTGAATAAACGTGTCAGTAGCTCTGGGATAGATACTAGTAAAGTAAGCGATACGCATAAAGTCTTTCGAGGGTGTATTGCGGGTGAAACTACTTATTTAAGAGCGCCTGCCCATGGCATGGGTAACAGTTCTGGACATTCCGTTTTCATGATCTGTACACCAGTGTTATCCATGGCATTTTGAATGGCCAAGGTCACTTCATTTAAATGTAATGAAAAATCAGCAGTGCTTCTTGAGCTGCGCCCATCCTTAATGGATTGCAGAATTTCATATGGGCCAAGTGCAAAGTTCATCGCGGTGGCACCTTTTCTTGGTGCCATCGGGTGTGTGGGGCCTTTTAGTTTCACTTTTTTGGCAAAAGGACTATTGACCAGGCGGCGTCTTAACACAAAGCGTTTTCTGACTTTAACTGTTGCTGCGTTATTCCAGGACTCATTTACCTCGATGACCCCATCGTCGCCAATAATGCGCAAGCCATGATTGTGCGGCGCAACAATACCACAGGTGATTCTGGCCACAATGCCTGATTTGAAAAACAGGGTCGCCGTTGAATAGTCCGGCGCAGTTTTACTTACACCTGGGATTTTGTTTTTGATGAGTTCCGCAGAAGCTGCAACGACCTTTTCAACGCTGCCAAACATCATCATCAGCCATGACAAATAATACCCGGCATGCTCTAAAGTACAGCCAACTTTAAATTCATCCTCATATGGCCATGGCGCGCCTGACTCACTCATCCATTTTTGATATGGGGCTTGTGTGACATAGTCGTCGTCCAGTTCGGCATACACCAATAATGGCTGACCGATCATCTGATTGCGTAACGCTAACCATATCGTCTGTGCAACTTCACTGAGATAGCTACACGGTGCAGAAGACAATATCAAATTCTTTTCTTTGGCTAGCGCATGTAATTCAAAAGCATGATCCATTCTGATACTTAATGGTTTTTCACTATACACATGCAAACCAGCCTCAAGGCATGCCTTACTCACCTCGTAATGTGCATGCGGGTTTGTGAGATTAAGTACTAAGGAGGGTTTTTCAGCAGATTCTTGACCTAATACTTCAGCTAATGAGCTTGCTGGTGTGACTTGCCAATAGTCGCAAAAAACCTTTAAACGTTCAGGATTGATATCATATGCCTTTAAGACCTTAATATCGCTGAATGTTTGCAGTGAGCGCATATAAAAGTCGGCGACATAACCAGTGCCTATAATTGAAACAGTGTACATAAAAAGCTCTTTAATAAACTAAATTAGATATCGTCAGCAACCAGGCCGATACATAGAGAACTATGCGATTGGTTTTAGCGTAGTGGTTTGCGCTGGCGTAGAATTCGACAAAGATACTTTACTGATTGAAATACCGATCAGAAACCACATGTACCACTCGACAATCAGATAGTCCAGCAAGTTATCCATAAATGACTGCAGTAGAATTTGAGTGAAAACAGCCGTCACTGTAAAAATTAATAACTTATCTCGGTTATATATCTTAAACAGCATCCGATAGAAGTTCGTGAATAATGCCAGCAGAATGAATAACCCCACTATCCCAAGTTCAAAGAACGTCTGAACGTAAATATTGTGGGCATTAATATCAAAGTCTTGTGTTTGGAATGCGTTGGCCATCGCAAATTTTTGAGAGAATTGCTGAAAGCTGGAAACACCGTATCCGAAAATGTAATGGCTATTATTCATCCAGGCGATACTATCGCCCCAGATTTTCACCCGCCAGGCAAAAGAGTTTAATCTTTCATAGCCTGTCGACCCGAAGTCATTACCTGTCGTCAAGTCAGCAATCCTGTCTTGCACCTCAGGAATGAGAAGCGCAAAAAACGGTGCAGCCACCACAACCACCAGGAATTTGCGCTCTTGTAGCAATGCATACATCAGGAAAAACAAGTAGGTTACGCCCCAGGCAGACCTTGTTTTTGTCATGAGCAGCATACCAATTAAAATCAGTATATAGATGGGCAACAGCCTTTTAACACTTGAGGAAATGCTAATGGTTTTAGCTTTGAATAAGTAAAAGCAGACTGAAATAATGAGAACTAAATAAGTCGAAAATGGATTGGCATGCGGGAAGGTGCCTTGTAGTCGCAAACCTTCATAGCGATAAAGCTTCAAGCCACCAGTACCAAGTGCAATGGAGTATATGCAGTAAAGCATCGGAATCAGTGATGATAAGGCTATCGCTTTAATCCACTTGTCAAAGTCTTCTGGCTTTTTGACCACATGCAAACCTAGTGCAAACATTGATGCATAGGAAACATAGATTAAGAACACTTTTAAGCTGGGAACAAATGAAGGCGCGTAAAAAGTGGATACGAATGCCAAAACCAAGAAAAATAACCAAGACTTTTTAAGGCTATTCAGATCAACATTTAATTTGACTGGCTTCTCAAATAAAGTCAGCAATGCGATCAAAATTACTAATGCATTTAAAACGGCGCCTAAGCCAAAACTTCCTAATTTAATTGCGTTGAATGCCGAGTCTAACGACGCCCGGGTCACAATGACTAATAAGAAAAAAGCATAGCGGTCGAAGAAAAACAACAGGCCAATCACAAGTACAACTGGCGGTGCTAATAAAAACACATAATTCGTGTTGATTAACTGCACAAAGGTTAGCGAAGCCAAGCCAAAAAATAGGCTGGCAAAAATAGCCAAAAAGACCAGCAGTGCTTTTGGTTTATTTACGGTTAATTTAGCCACTTTTTTGCCTATTGTTGATGGTCACTGAGTTGACGATACAAATGAATATAGCTCTTGGCTATATTAGAAATTGAAAACTTATCACTTAGCGTTTTTACTGCGGCTTGGATATCCGCTTGTTTAGCCGTCTGTATCAAGTTGAGTGTCTGCTGCGCAAACTCTGCTGGATTGTGCGAATAGTTAATAGTACCAATCCTGTGATCTGTGATGATATCTTCAGTCACACCCTGAATATTCATGGCAGCAGTTGGCAAGCCACAAGCCATTGCCTCAATCATGACTGTACCGAAACCTTCTTGTCTTGAGCAGAATAGAAAATAATCGGCCGCCTTTGTAAATTCATGCACATTGTATTGCCTACCAACAAAATGAATGTTTTTTAACTGCTGCTTAGCAATAAATGCCGACAAGCTCACATAATAGCTATTAGACTCCACATTGTCTGGTCCAACTATGACAAGCGTTGCTTCTGGCATGCTTTTTTGAATGTCAGCAAAGGCCTGCAATAGCAAATCATATCCTTTGCGATGTTCAACTTTACCAACGGAGAGAAAAACTGGAGCTGTCGCTGGAATGGTTAACTTTTCACGTAGGCTTTTCTTCAATTCAGGATCAGGAATAAAGAAGTTTTCTTCGTCAAAACCATTAAAGATTTTTTTGACTACCTGATCATCAAAGCCAGCTTGGTAAGACCGTTGCTGAAGCTCTTCTGAAATTGCAATCATGTGATTTGCTGATCTTAACCCCCACATGAAAAACGGCGACAGTAACTTCCGGCTTTTAAACGCCATGGGATCATCAACACCAACCAGTGTTAGTTTGAGAATGACTTTTTTCCCCATCAACCTGATAATCGGGAACGTCAATAATTCCAATCCACGGATAGCATGAAAGTGGACGATTTTGAGGTCAGGTCTAAATAATAAGAACTTGATAAGCTTAATCGAGAAAATCAGCTCACGGATTTTCGAATGTAAATTTTCAGAATAGGTTTTTAAACGAGTCACGACTACGCCATCGTACTGGTCATTATATATCGTCGGTTTCGTTGCATTGTCAGATAAAAACTCAACCTGGCAGCCCTGTTTTATTAACTCTTTAGCCAGCCTCAAAGATTGCACGGAGGCACCGCCAAATGTTGGAGGGAAGAACATTGAAACCATCAAAATTTTATTCATGAAACCTAATATCTTTCGGTAGTCAATATAGATGCACTCAAGCCGTTTTGTTTTTAAATATTTTCGACAGGTAACTGTTAAAGGTTTCCCTCAGGAACAGGTAATATGCTGCGAAGTAAATAGTGATACCCAAGCTTGTCAACACCACTAACGCAGCCACATTGTTCCACCACATGCCAAGTGAATGCCAATAAATCGCTCTTAGGACCACAGACATGATGACGGCAATGGCTAGAGGACGAATACAGGCATCAAGCATCTGTATCGCACTACAGTTAACCAAGCTACCAGCAATTCTCAAGGAAATGAGCCCGGAAATAACACTTGCATAAAAATACCATTCCGCGACACCACTGACGCCGTGTTGTGCGCCTAGCCAAAATGCAAGCAGATGCAAGACAGCATTAAACAAAGATACCCACATGAGTAGTTTTGTTTTGCCTTGCGCCATAAATACGGTTCCCGTTGTGCTGGAGATTGATTGCATAAAGCCTACGGGCGTTAACCATGCCAGAACACTTGAAACTTGCAGCCATTGCTGCCCAAACGCAACCTCAACGAACACTTCCCTGACGGAAAATATGCCTGCCATTAAAGGTGCGGTCAGAAAAGCAATAAAGCCCAATGTTTGCAAATATAATTTCCCCATTTCATCGGGGGCATTCTGCTGACGGCTCATCACTGGGAATAAAGCCCTGGAAGCGGCCCAGGTGATATTCTGCACAGGCAATAGCATCACTCTATAGGCCATTGAATATACCCCTAGAGAAACTGCGCCTAGCAATCGACCAACAACCATGCTGTCGGCGTTTCTAAAAAAATAGGTAATGACCTGAAATGCTGTCATGTGCCCTGTAAACGGCAGAATCGCTTTCAACTCGCCGATTGTTGGTTTGCCTTTTGGGCGCCAGTCTGAAGTGATCCAGATAAGTATGGAGGACAATAACGCCATTAATATGGCTTGTAACACCAGGCTGTAAACTCCTGCACCATTCAGCGCAGCAATAACGGCGACTACCATGGCAATTATCGATGAAGTGAGTTCGATAAAAGCCAGCTTCTTGAATTTAGACTCACGCTCCAGTAGTGCTTGATGCGATATTGATGAACTTGATATCGGAAATACAATTGCAAGCATCAGTAAGATATTAATGAGCTCACTATGTTTAAAGTAGCCCGCAATTAATGGCGAGCAAGCCATAATGATGATCGCAATCAACACACCAACCAATATATTGAACCAAAAAACAGTATTGATAGTGTTGTGTGCCAGGCCTTCTTTTTGAATAATGGCAGCCGATGTTCCTTGATCGCGAAGCAATAATGCAAAATTAGTCACGACCGTTGCCATGGCCATTAAGCCATAATCACTTGGCGGCAGTATCCGTGCAAGGACAAAAATGTTTGCTAGCTGTGAGACTATTCTTGCTGTTTGTGAAACAGCAACCCATTTGACGTTTGAAGCCGCAGACATGCAATCACAATTCTAATTAGTTTGGTAGGAGTAAGCCTGGCGACTGTTCTTCAACTACACTGGAAAATTCCCCAAGGAATTTCTCATGTAATTCATAAGCCTCTTTCGTTTTGGAGTCATCTGCTAACACTGATGAAACGCGAACCAGAATGCCATCATCAAGGCGTCTCTTGAACAAGCCATCAGCAATGATTTTTAAACGCATTTGCAGCCCAGAGGTCATAGTGCGGTCACCGACACGAATCCAGTAACTGACTGCCTCAAAATGGTTTTGACCATAGTATAGCTGGCGCTTACCAATCACCGGAGCCGTTGTCTTGATCTGATCAAAAGAGACAATGTCTGTTTTCTGCATTTGATAGCCTTGTGCCGGATAACAGATGTCAGGTTGGTGTATTTTCACATCCTGGCGTTGCTCTTTGGCGTAGGCCAAGGCAACCATCACCTGATTGCCATCCTTGTCAGCATAAGTGCGCATCAGGGTGTCATCATATAGCTGATTAATCAGGCTTTTTTCATCACTGACAACACTTACTTGAGGGGTTGACTGTTGAACCTCGACCCAGCCATTGATCACTCTGGGAATATTTTTCTCAAAGTTACTCTCACTTTTTGCATAGTGTTCATGCGGCTTGAGGAAGCTTGCTACGCCGAGGAACACGATGCTGACCAGTAATAGTTGCAACCCTGTGGCAAGTTTCACGTCCGGTAGTTTGAGGTATAAATCTTTCATCGTAGGCACTAATCTTGGCTCAGCAAGCTATTAAGTTTGAATTTTTCGGCAACTTTTTGAATGAGTGAGTCAATCACAATAATCAAAATCAATGCAGTCAGGAAAAGTACCATGCCTGAGAAATTATGTAAGAAGCCCTGCCCTGCTTCGTCACCCATATGAAAAGTGATTAAAGCGAGCGTGCAAACGCGCAATACGTTTGAGATAAAAGAGATTGGGACGATCAATACTGCGAGCAATACATTACGCCAAAAGGCCTGATGGTTGATCACATTGATATACAACAGACCAATGGCTTCCAAGGTAAACAATGAGTTCAGGCCAGCACAGGCATCAGCCACCAACAGCTTATATTGACCAATTTGCAGGATTACCCCTGAGCGCGCAATTGGGTAATCCAGTGCATACAAGAGATGATCTGCAGCAAAAGAGACGGCAATTTTCATTGGTTGAGTCAGTGTATCAATCACTGATGTTGGCCAAGGAATGAGGAATACGAAAAAGAACAAGGCAAACCAGTATTTAATGGCTATTTTAGCCCCGAAAATAATGCACAGCAGGCCGCATAGTATAAATACCAACGACAAGATAGAGATGATATAAACACTCTGTGAGTAGCCTACGATGTATAAGCTGGCACCGAATATAATAAATGGCCAGCCGACAGTGGGTGCAGGCTTGAATGTTTGCGGCTTTTCCAGGATTTGCCTGGTCTTAAAGTAGAAGAACCAGATGCCGATAGCCAATACAATTGGTCCATGCGATTGGGTATCAGTATTCCAGACAGTGACGAACAGGTCATGAAATACTGGTGTAAACAGGATCAAGATCGATAGCAATATAGCAATATAGCCATACATTTTCTGATTTGACCCAGCAGGGCTTGTCACTGGTGCAACTGACATGCTAGCCCGCATTCAAAGCAACTTGAACATCAATGCCTAAGCTGCGACAGGCCTCATATGCTTCTTGAGTATCTTTTAGGGTAGTGATGTTTTGCAGTGTAGAAATCAATACGCCCCCCACTTTTTTGGCGACAATTTGCGCATCTGACGACTGCAATAGTGGCGAGGTATCGATAATGATCACATCGTAGTGTTCAGCAAAGCTGTTTAGTAAATCATCCAGTGCGTCTTTATTGAGAAGCTCCTGTGGATTAGGAGGCGTTGCACCAGCTGTCAAAATGCTTAAATTCAATAAAGAAGGGATTCTGACTACAACATCTGTTGAAGCTCTGCCTACCAGAATATCAGACAAGCCATGATGGTTGTTCAGCTTGAATAACTTATGCTGGGATGGGTCACGCAAGTTGGCATCAATCAACAGTGTACGCTCACCCAGTTGAGAGAATACAACTGCCAGGTTGGACGCCAGTAAACTCGCACCATCTGCTTCTCTGGCTGATGAAACTGCAATCGTTTTAAAGCCGCGTTCAAACCAGCGCAAAATTAATTGCGTGCGTAAAGAGCGCAGGGATTCAACTTGTTTCGAGAACGGATCAAATGCTGCAATTAAACCTGTATTAAATGAAGCTTTATCCGGGGTGATATAAGGATAATCAAACTGATAAGACAATGCCTGATTGATATCTTCTATAGAAACAAAACCCAATGCCAAGGCAGCCTCGCCAAAACGCATTGATTTTTCTTTCTGAAACTTAAGAATACGCTCAGCATCTTTCTCAGTAATTTTCCCCATATCAAGCAACAGGTGCCCGATACTGGAAGAAACTGTTTTCAAAGGCGCTTTGTTCTCTGTTTCAATAATATTCATACGCAATCACTTTTTGCCTGATAAGTTGTTTTCTAAAGGGCCAGCTAAAAACTAGACTGGCTTGATGCTGTATTCAAAAACTGGAATTTCACCCAATGCAAGAATGTCGTCCTTGCTACGAATGCGACGATCCAGCATTTCTGCAAGCAGTGCAAACAGACATCCTAACAAAGCACCGATAATCACGGAAAATGGTGCAATCAGCCATAAGCTTGGATTGCTGGGCTCAATTGGAGGTACAGCTGTTTCAAGTACTGAAATATCGCCTTGGTTAGATTGCCCTTCTAGCGCAGTTTGGCTAAAGCGGTTATTTACAGATTCCAGGGCATTCTGAGCACTTTGTACTTCTCTCTCCAGAATCAGCAAGTCTGATCTAGATCTGTTTAACTCAAGCACTCTCTGCTTTTGCTTTTCCAGTTGCGCCTTAACATCTCCCAAACGTTGAGAGTTGATGTTTGCATTGTTACTCAGACTAACGACTGTGCGATCAATTTCGGTATTCAATTGGCTTCTTAGTTTATTCACTTCAGCTTCCGAGGCAATGTACATCGGGTGGTTCTTGCTGTAGCGTTGCCCCATTTCAGCCAATTTAGACTCAGCAGTAGACAAGTTCATGCGAAGGTTCTGCACAATCGGATTTTGAACCACGTCAGGAGAGTCGCTCATGTTTTTTGTAGCATCATTACGGCGTGAGTTAGCCTCAATAGATTGAGACTGCATCAAACTATATTGTGATGATAAGTCTCTCAATTTTGATGTTTCTACATCATAGGCTTCCTGAATACTGGTCAAGCCATGTTTTTGCTGATATTCAGCCAGCTTGTTTTGTGCTTGTTGCACGTTCTCACGCAAGACCTTGGTTTGCTCAGACAGGTAGTGTGACGCTTTAATGGCTGGATCGATCTTTAACTTCAGGCTCAAATTAATGTAAGACTCAGCGAATGCATTTGCCATGGTTGCTGCAAAAACGGGGTCCACCCCTTTATAGCCGATGCTGATAACACTGCTTTCCTTGGATGGCAAGATGGACAGCTTTTGTTGCAGTAGATCTGCCAGCCATTGATTAATATCAGCCTGTTTGCCCTCAGTTGCTTCGGCAAACTGTTGTTGCAATGATTTAACCTCAGCCAAATGCAATTTTTTGATCACATCCAGAGTCACATTTTTACTTTGGATGATATCGACCTGGGTTGCCATATAACCTGGCATTAATTGCGCAGGCATCGCCATCCCAGTCACAGGGTCTACACCCTTGTAATTGAGAATGACCGTCGTTGCAGCCTTATAGCTTTTAGGAAACAACAGGCTCACCAAGCTAGCGGTCAGCAAAGTGATGATCGCCACCAGTAAAATCATTTTGTAGCGTGCTTTTAAAACCAGCACTAACTGAGATAAGTTCATAGTCAACCTTTAAAATTACAACAGACTTTCTTCAATAAACAATACATCTTCATCTTGCAAAGTCGCGGTAAGATCCGGAGATTGCTTCACAGTAGCGCCTTCAGAATTTTTTCTGTGTAACTTTACTGAACGCTGTGTGCCCCGCACTGTTAAACCACCTGATTTGGCAATAGCCTGCATCACAGTCATGTTTTTATCAATCTTGTACATGCCAGGACGTTGCACTTCACCATACACATACACTTGCGGTGCTTTAGGAACATATACAACGTCACCTGGCAACAACTCTTTATTTAAAGCGTTGGATGGAGACTTAAACAGCTCATCAATATTAATTTCCTGTGTCACTGGTGTACCTGAGCGCACAGAAGTAAAGAACAGTGTTTCACCGGCATTTTCAGTTGCACCGCCTGCCAATGCTACGAAGTCGCTAATTTTACGTGTGCCACCTTGAATACCGTATTTACCAGGGCGCAATACCTGACCAGCGACAGCAACGTCGCGTGTGCTGATATAAATGGTTTCCCCGCCAATTAAGCGTACATCCTGATCGTTTACGTTGCGACGCTCGATCACTTCATTTAAATCGTACTCGCTACGTTTGTCGCCTCGCACTACCGTAATAATCTCAGAGGCATCTGGCACCAATCCACCCGCTTCTGCCAGAATATCTTTCACATCTGTTGGCCTAGTCACTGGGTAACGTCCTGGTTTAGGCACGCCGCCCAGTACAGAAACTGACTTACTCATAAACTCAAGCACCAAGACGGAAACTTGCGGGTTAGCAATATAGCCGCCACGTTTTAATTGCTCGGCAATCCGCTTTTCACTCTCAATGGTCGTTAAACCACCGACTTTGACCTCTCCGATCAGCGGCATGGTCAGTACACCGTCTTCTGAGACTCGAGTTTCCCGCGTCAACTCAGCATCGCCATAGACAACGACTTTGACATAGTCTCCAGCACCTAAGGTATAGTCCGCATGGGCTATTACACTGAATAAGAACAGGAATGTAATAACAAAATAATTTTTTAAATTCATCATAAGTGATAACTCTTTAAGTAGTTAAGTCTATTGTATTACGGTGATCATTCAATAATATTAAATGAGCCTAAAAGTAAACGTTAGTCTAATGATTAACGACTTGCGACTGCTCGTTCAGTTCCGGATCCAACACATCTATCGTTGCCAGGGCCTTTAGTCTTGCAATTTCCTGGGCAACAAACTCCTGCTGCTTCTGTTGATTCAACAACCTGCTAGCGAACAGATGCGCACTTTTTTCTGGCATCGGCTGCTCAACAATATCCTCTATTGATTTTACGATAATGTTGTTATTACTATGTAAAAAAAGTAAGTCGCCTTTTTTCATCGGCTTGATTTTATTCAATACATTGTCTGGCAACCTGTCTGTAAACAGTTGACTGTCTCCAGTTTCAAAGGTGATACCTTTGGTACTTAAAATAGTCTTCAATTCAGTGAGTGTTAATACTTCTTTTTCAATACTAGGCAGATCGAGTAAGGACTGGTCGTTTGCAAAAACAACATCTTGCATCTTAAACACTTTACGGTGCCCGAATTTATCAGGGTGCGACTCAATGTACTGATTGATCTCACTTTCAGAAGCTGACGACAGCTTTGCTATTTTTTTTGAGAGATACGCTTGAGCATAAATCTTTGCTTTAGCTGACTCAATAGCTTGAATTACCTCAGGCGCTCTTTCCAGGTCAAGTTTGAGCGCCTCTTGCACCAGTAACTGTCGATCAACTAATCCGGCAAATACTTTTTTGGCTACTGCTCGGTCATCTGCATTTTGTTGCGAAGCTTTCAATTCATTTTGCAGAGTATAGGCTGAAATCTCATCGCCATTCACTTTAGCCAATACTGGCGAGTTGATGCTTGAGTTCTGCTGCCCGCTGCAGCCAGTAAGTATTAAAAGACAGAAATTTGTAATTATATTTTTCATTCTGAAACGCTTGATTATTAAAAACCTATCGTAAGGCTTGCAGATTAAAGCTTCAGGTCCAGGTTGACACTGGTGAGCGTATCATCAAAGTCAAACTGCGATAAAGTCGAATTACGGTATGATTTGCCTGTGTTTAAAGAAAGGGAAACGTTTTTAATTGGAGACCATTTTAATGAGCCTCCAAATCCTTTTTCTTTGTCAGTACGCCCAATGGTGCCGAATTGACCTCGGCCATCAAAATCACGATCAGATACCCTGGCATTGACACTAGCTTGTATTTTATCTGTGACATTGTAGATGAGCTCACTTTTCAGCGTGTCTGTAGATGAGTATGTACTATTCGCCTGCTCAAAAGGATAAACCGTACGCGAGAGATTAAAGTTTGCCATCATTTTACCCGTGATGAACCAGTCGTAATTGACATAACCAATATACGATTGGTAATCGCGTAGTGTTAAGTGGTCGTATTCACGTTGAATATAGGCCAGCTTTGCAGTCAAGCTGCTTTTACCAGAAGCCTTTAACACAGCATCGATTTCGAATTCGGTCTCGTCATAGCCATTGTCAAAGATAGCACTCACCGGTCTGCCACTATATTCACCTCGGCGGTTATGACCTAAAAACGCAAGACTGGAGCCTGAGGGAAATTTATATTTGGCGCCGTAATCAAACGCAAACGCGCTAAAGTCAGCTTGTGCGTTAAATTGTTGGCTGTTGGTAACATCCGTATAAGTGACACCGCCTATGACCGTCCAAACCTGGTGCGGTGAGTACTCCGCCCGAAACCTTTGTATTTTTGAGGTTCTGATGTTTTGAATAGGATTGGCGAAGTCTCTAAAATCGTTCAAGACCTGAGTTTGCTCTGAAGTGATTTTACCTGTCAGATTCGGAGTCAGTGACCACAACCAAGCTGCATTGTAGTTTTTAGCGTCATAGTCAAGAAAGTCTGTACGGTTATATTTAAAATTTGTGTAAGACGCATCTAAAGTAAACCGTTGCAATGAGTAGGTTTTATCAACCCTAAATCCCAGCGTCGTAATCGTGATGACATCAGAAATGGCATTGCTGCTCTGACGGAAGATGTTGTCATCATATGTCTTATTGAGTGAAGCGTTTAACTGTATCGTATCCAACTCATCAGCTACCACGCAAAAAGGAAATGCACTCAACGTTAGCGCAAGCCAGCACCGAATCGAACGTTTAATCTTTACTTTGGGGGATTGCTTGCAGGATGACATGTATTTTTAAGCAATAGTAAATATGATGTTTGATTTACATTCTAACCTGTAAACATACATTTTTTGCTACCAAAATTTAACTTTTTAGTAGATGCAATGAGAATTGTTAAATCAGCTCAACAGTATACGCAAGCTTTCAAGACGGTTTTATGACATCCAGGCTGCGTTGGCGTTGCCATTCGGCGATTGATGTTAAGCATTAATTTGGTTAAACTCGGACGGTATATAGAAATAAGTAATCTATGAAAAAAACTATCAGACCGCCAATTAGAACAATCTCCGGATTATCTTCGGGGCCCCGAAGCCCCCTTTACTTCATCGAGTCTATTGTAGAGCCCCTCGTATTAGTCTTTTTTATGTGGGGCATTTTTATTTATTTCGAAGACAGAATTCCTATCTCTATCTTCTTCACCTCGATATTGCTGTTTTCGGTGACTTTTCCTAGCGGTGCAAAAATTCGCCTGGGATTTTGGAAAATGGTGCGGGATGTCATTTTTCAATGGCTTTTGCTTGCGGGCATGGTGCTTGTATTTGCTAGGATTACGGGCTACATCACGCTGTATACTCCAGAAATTATATACACCTGGTTAATAGGAACGCCGATCGCCCAGATTCTTGCGTTAACGGCGCTAAAGGAGCTCTCTCCGTTCTTTATCAGCCTGCAGGGCCCTATCAAAAATGCAGTCATTATCGGCCTCAATGAACAAGGCCTGGCCGTAGCAAACAACTTGCTGGCAGATGAGTATAGCCGGGTTTCCGTATTGGGGTTCTTTGAGGATCGTGCCCCGGAGCGTGCGCCGCAAGACCATGGCTTTGAAATTCTGGGCGCCCTGACGGACATTCCTGCCTATTGCAAAAGCAACCAGATTCATACGATCTATATTGCGTTGCCAATGTCTAGTCACCCGCGTATTTTGAAATTGTTGGATGATTTAAAAGACACCACCGCTTCCATCTACTTTGTGCCGGATATTTTCGTCACAGACTTGATTCAAGGCCGTGTGTCTGACGTCAATGGCATTCCGGTAGTGTCGGTATGTGAAACACCTTTTACCGGCGTGGATGGTTTAATTAAACGCACAGCAGATATTTTGTTCTCGCTGTTTGTGTTGATATTGATTTCACCTATCTTGTTAGGGGTCGCCTTAGGGGTGAAACTCACCTCCCCTGGCCCCATTATTTTCAAGCAACGGCGCTATGGTTTGGATGGTGAGGAAATTCTGGTCTATAAGTTCCGTTCAATGACTGTTACGGAAGATGGCGTTACAGTCACTCAGGCAACAAGGAATGACCAGAGAATTACTCCGCTGGGTGCCTTCCTGCGTAAATCATCATTAGATGAGTTGCCGCAGTTTATTAATGTGTTGCAAGGACGCATGAGTGTCGTTGGCCCACGCCCGCATGCCGTGGCGCATAACGAAGAGTACCGCAAGCTGATTAAAGGCTATATGGTGCGTCATAAGGTAAAACCGGGCATTACCGGCTGGGCACAGGTCAATGGCTTCCGTGGCGAAACCGACACGCTGGAAAAGATGGAGCAGCGCGTGCACTATGACCTGGAGTATTTACGCAATTGGAGCCCGCGTCTGGACATGCTGATCGTGGCTAAGACAGCATGGTTAACGATCGTCGGCCAGGATGGTGCTTATTAGTATTTGCCAAGTGGATATGCAATAAAATAAAAACCGGACATTGTCCGGTTTTTTTATGCCTGCGTTTGTTGCTGAATCAGGGTAAGAGCCTCGCCAACCCAATCCGTACGCAAGCAATCCAATACCTGTACATCGTCCATGCCACGTAGCCAGGTGAGTTGGCGTTTGGCGAGCTGGCGAGTGGCGTATACACCATGCTCACCCAAAGTAGCTAAATCGATATCACCATTCAAATATTGCAATGCTTGCCGGTAACCAACGCAGCGCATACTGGGACTATCCACAGTGAGTTGCGGATACTCAAGCAACAACCTTTTTACCTCATCCACAAAGCCATGCTTGAGCATGAGCTGAAAGCGTTCGGCAATGCGCTGATGCAAGACACTACGATCACTCGGCATCAAGGCAAGTTTAAGGATATTGAACGGTAGGGATACTTTTTGCGACTGCGCACGTAAAGCACTCATGGATTTACCGCTGATGCGATAAACCTCTAATGCGCGCTCTATGCGCTGCGAGTCTGTGGTGTGAATCTTGGCGGCAACTGCTGAGTCTATGCTAGCCAATTGCGCATGCATTGCTGGCCAGCCTAAAGCATTCGCCTCCGCTTCAATCTGGGCACGGATGGTTAAATCGGCTTCTGGCAGATCACTCAGGCCATGTTGCAAGGCATTGAAATACAACATAGTGCCACCGACCAGCACGGGGATACGACCATGAGCAGTCGCTGTATGCATCAGTGCCAGGGCGTCTTTGGCAAATTGTGCCGCGGAGTATTGTTCCAGCGGTGAAATAAGGTCGATTAAGTGATGCGGTGCCTGGCGCAAAGTCTCGGCGTCGGGTTTAGCGGTGCCGATATCCATGCCGCGATATACCAGCGCGGAATCGACACTGATAATTTCAACCGGAAAGCGCTGTGCTAAGGCAATGGTCGCCGCGGTTTTACCGCTAGCGGTGGGACCCATTAAAAAGATTGCCGGTGGTAAACCGGCATGATGATTGGTGTTCATGCAGTTGAAACTGGGCTAACGAAAACTATTGACGCAGAATACTGAAACTAATCGTATTTGACGTAGCTGAAGCGCAGGTCACTCTGTGGCGTACCTTCCAGTGCAGAGCCTGCTTGTAACTGCGGCTGCCATTGCACTACTTCTTCAATTTTGCGTGCCAGTTCGATGTCTTTCATCGTAATGCCTTTGGCGCTGTGTGTGCACAGTTTGACGATGACGAAGGCATAGGACACGGTTAAATCCGGATGATGCCAGGCAGCTTCGGCCAGATGACCAACGGTGTTGACCACCATCAGTGTGCCCTTCCAGCTATTGGTTTTATATTTACGGCGGATCCAGCCATCCTCATACACCCAATGCGGTAAAGACTCAGAAAAATGCTGTTGAATTTCTTGCTCGGTGAGTACCTGATCGGTCATAACGCCCTCCTGACTATAGGCTACTAAAGCGTTACAGTATACCTCAGCTCGCCGTCGAGCTTAAGCACGGCTTTCGTCCAGTAATGAAAGCATGGCGGTGATCACCGTCAGGTCGGCACTGGTGCCTGGATTAATCTTTTCCTGCTTGAGAGCCTGATCCCATTTCAGTAAATCAGGCATGTAGTGTTTCGGGTTCCCCAGGGCAACAAAGGCCTGGTAATGCGCACTGGCGGTCTGCTGTACTTCTACCGCTCTGGCCTGGCCATATTTTCTGGCGATATGGCTGTCTGGTACGCTAGCCAGCCAATATAAATAAACGGCCGTTAATGCCCAGGCAGGCCGCTGCCAGCGCTGGTAACAATCAGTGTAAAGCGGTATCGCAGCCGTAAAAATACTGGCATAGCCATCCGCATACTGGCGTGCCACCATGTCATTCGCGCTGGCTAATTGCATGGCTTGCAGCAAGGTGATTTGCGGCGCCTGTGATACATCATGTTCGTCGCGCTGACCCATGCCGGCCGGGCTGACCAGGCGGATGCCCTCATAGACCGAGGCTGCATCGTCCACGGTGGTTTGCTGTAACACTTGTTGCAAACCAGCTGACAGCGATAACTGTGGATATTGCAGGCAAGCTTGCACCACGGGCGCAGCCAGCAAAATAATACCCAAATTGGTATTGCAACCTACTTTGGCGTGGGTCGCCTGCAAAGCGTGCAAGATACGCTGGCCCAGTGTCCGCGTGCCGAATACCTGATCATCACACAATGCTGGCGCAGAGGCTTCGGCGCTATAGATAAAGTCCTGTACCCGCATGCCATGGCCATCGGCAAAAATATGCACATTGCCAGGCTTGAGGGCTTCCAGTTCGGCCAGGCAGGCGTTCAGGTAGGCTTGCTGTACGGCTGCGCTCATGGCTGGCCTTCTGCCACGTTGGCCAATTGCAGCAAATCATTCACCAATACATCGGCAATCTCAAAATGGGTAATACTTTGCAGGCCGCGCCAGGCTGGAATACTGTTGACTTCGATCACCCATAACTTGCCATATTTATCGCGCATCACATCTACGCCAGCATAATCAATGCCGACGGCTTGCGCTGCTTTGACGCCAATGTCAGCCACATCGACCTCATCACATGCGCTGCAGCGTGCACCACGCGCCACATTATGCAACCAGCTATCGCCCTGCCGCTTCATGACCGCAATGGGCTCACCACGTACCACGAATACACGGTAATCATGCTGATAAGGGCCGCAATCAATCTTCTCTTGCAGGTAATAAACACCATCGACAAATTGGTCTTGCGGTAGTGCAAACTGCGCATGCGTTTCGATTAAGCGCACACCCTTGCCTTGTGAACCAAATAGCGGCTTGATCACCAGTGTTTTTCCGGCATCCAGCGCCTGCTGCATAATGCCATGCGCCACGTCACGGTGCTCGCACACCCAGGTATCTGGCGTGGTCACGCCCTGCTCGACCAGCAATTGGCTGGTCAGGCCTTTGTCCACCGTGGTTTCAATGGCACGCGCATGGTTATAAATGGTCATCCCCTGGCGTTGCAAGGTATGCAAAAGGTTCATGCGCGTGATGATTTGCTGCGTAGTACCAGCAGCGACACCACGCACAAATGCCAATGGTGCGGGCTGACTCAAACCGGGAATATGTACAGTGAGCTGCTGTTGAGCAATACTAATATGGCAACTATCGAGTGACACCATATGCGCATGCCAGCCGCGGCGTGCAAATGCCTGTGCCAGACTTTGGCCATGCCAGCCGCCAGCCTGGGCGACTTCGTCAGTGAAAATGGGAATAACTTGCATAAGGCAGTTTCTAAAAAATAACGCGGGCACATTGCATATAATGCATTGTATCCCGCGCTTTTATTACTCGTGTGTGTATTTCTTTAGGGTGTATATTTCTTTAGTAAAACTTTAAATTTAACTACCAAATGATTGATTCAAAAGCTCTTCGTTGAATTTTCCGGCAAAGAATGTTTTGCCGGATTTAAGGTTAGTCACGCTTACTTTGGCTGGCGAGAACAACATAGGGTCAATCTGATAAAAGTCCATATTCACCGCTTTAAACACGTCGGCAAATGGGCGGCCATAATCTTTAGAGGATGAAGAAGGTAATTGTTGTGCCAATTGCTCGGCAGCGGCATCGTCAGTATTAACGAACAACTGCACAAAACCACCAAACAGGATGGCGTCATTGGTACGGCCCATGCCGACAATAAAGTCTGGCGATGGCGCAGGGATAGGTGCAACGCCATAGCCATCGACAATGGCACTCAAGTCAAAATGCAAGGTGTGGCATTTGTGCAATGCAACCTCCAGCACGCGCGCGGTCACTTGCAGTGAACCGGCAACGCTGCGTGTGGGCGTCAGAATAAAAGTCAGCTTGTTGGCAGCTAAACCGGTGTCCCTGGCCACTTTTTCAATTACTTGCACTGGCGGCACTTTATCGGTTTCCAGTACTAATACCGTTTGTTCGCCTTTGTCGCTGTAGTTGATGTCCTTAAACACCTCTTCGCGCTGTGCAATGGCACGGGCAGGGCCACTACCGAGTGAGAAAAACTTTTCGTGTGACAATGCCCAACCGGCATACTGACTGCCTAAACAGGCAATCACCGGCTGTTTGGCAGTCACCACGACACTCAGTGGCCAGTTGGCAAATTGTGGCACATGGCGCAAAGCAACACTGCCCAAACCACCCATGCAAATCTCGGCAATAATACGACCAGCTTCCAGCCCGCCCGGCGCCTGAATACCAGCGTCAACGATGGTCGCGCCGCTTTCATGCGTAGATACCGCACAGCCCAAGGCTGCTGCGTTGGCAATCAGCTCGGCCACCAGCGGTGCACTATATTCTTGTACGCTAATGGATGTTGAATTCGATGTTGTCACAGACATAAGTCCCCCATAATTTTTCTAAACGTGTTTTTTTATCCAGCAAAGTCTGTTGCACTTCGCGGTCTGATTGCCCTTCTGCATAGACACTGCAAATGGGTTGCCCGGCAGTGATATTGCCACCACAAGGCCTGTCTTCCAGCCAGTCTGGAAAGCTTAACTGGCTGACATCTATCGTTTTTCTCGCATACATGATGCAATGACTGGCCGCGTTTGTTTGTTGCGCTAGCGCAGGCACAGCCTCATGCAAGAAACTGGCCATATGCGCTTGTATTAATGGCAGCGCCATATATAAACGCATACTGGCACTCAGCCTTGGATTGACTTCAATGACATGTAGTGTGCCTTCATGCCAAATAGCATCAATACTATTGATGCCAACCAAACCTAATGCTGGCACCAGTGCCTGCAATACATGATTTGCGGCTTCATATAGCAATGTATCCTGCAAGCGTGTAGCGCCAGCATAAGCGTAACTGCCTGCATGTTGCCTGAGTGCATGCACACCTATCAAGGTGACAGACTGCGCATGCGCTAAAAATAAGATACCTATTGCTTGCCCCGGCTGGAATGCTTGCCAGTAGCCACGCTCAACTTCATTTATCTCGGATTGCCAATGTTGTACATGGCGGCCACCACACTGCCCTGCCTGCTTATATAACCACTGCCCTGTTGCTGGTTGAGTGTCAGCAATTGACGGCGACTGCACACTATGTGCATCGCAACATGCCTTTAGCCATTGCGGGGTTTTCACACGACCAACCGTTTCGGGCAGATTAGCAAGTAAAGCGTAACGGGCGGACAACACACCGTAGCTTGCCAGATTGGCTTCCAATCCCGAGCCTATCAAGACTGCATCGGGCCGAAAAGCATCTAATGCTGCAAACAAACCTGCCATTTCATCGCCAGGCTGCTGTTCGCATAGACCTGGCCATTGATATACCGATTGTGCGGCCTGCCGCGTATCCGCATCTGCAAACGCATCGACGGCGAATACGCTAAATCCTTCTTGTTGCGCCATCTGGCTATAGATGCGCGCACTTTGAGACAAGATTGCCAGCCGCAAGAATCACCTTATTCTACGTGCGCACAGGCATATTCATAGGCCTGATGGTAATCAATATGCATCGGGCTTTCGCTTTGCAGCATCTGCTCCAGCAATTTGTTCTGTGTGACATACTTCAGTTGACCAATGGCCAACGCGCCAAACCCTGCTACTTGCGTACCCTCAATCAGGCCGCCATTAGAGAAGGTATCAACTCCCTCAATCCCGGAGGGTGGCACGGCGTTGACATCAGCTACGACTTTCAGGGTTTTGGAATTGGCAAACTGGGCCACTTCCAGCACACGAATGCCTGCTGGTGTGGCGCACAACGCAACGGTTGCTTCATTTAAGACGGCAATTTTGGCGGCTTCAGTGCTGCCATCAACCACTTGTAATGTCACGCCATAGCTGGAGGACAATTTATCCACATAGGCTTGCATGCTCTCTACGCCAGCATGCGCCACCATAAATACCGTTGATCCCTGGCGGGCAGCGATCAATGCGGCGGTGGAGCCAACAGTGCCACTGGCACCAAAAATAGCGATTTTTTCTTTCCCCAGGCCGCTGCCAGATTTTTGCAAATAGAAATCGACCTTGGCCAGCATGGCGGCCGCGGTGGTAAATGCACCAGAAGGATCAGAGAATGTGTGACATTCAAATGGCTTAAACATGGCACTGCGTGCCTGTTTCTGCATTTCGAGGGCGACCTGGATATCGCGGCCACCAAAGAACAGCGCCTGTTGCTTTAAACCACTCGGACTGCGGGAGAAAATCGCATCTTGCGTCAGCGCAACGATTTCATTCAAGGTCACATCGGTGTAAGAAATAATTTTTTCGTAGCCGGCATCAAACGCCATATTCACATCAAATGGGCTGGCATTTTTTGCGGCTGTAAACAAATGCATAATACTGGTTTTTTTCATTATTCCCCCCGGAACCGTTCGTTAATCAAACCTACAGCCAATATACACACTTCCAGCGCAGTTCAAAATAAAGAGTAGACCGTGAAAATCATAACTTTTCAAAATTATCTTAAAAAGTTTTAATTTGCCACATCTTCTATCTTAATACATGCAGGCTGATTCACTGCAGCGCTGACCAGAAAACCCAGTGTGGTCTGCTCTGCATATTCTGTAAGGAGTTGCATTTGCATGGCGACCGCCGCGGCACGCGATGGGAGCAGCACAAAACCGGTCGGCCCCCAGGAAGTTTGCCCGACACCGGCATAGCCCTGCTGCTGCAATGTTTGCAAGATACCGGCAACCGCTTTGCTGGCATAGGCACCGCCTTGTGCAGGCGCAAAGTACTCAGCATTATAGGCTTGCAGTGCACCGATAAACTGGCTGAACCCGGCAAAGTCTTGCTCGATGAGTGCTGGCAGGCCCAGGCTCAATAACTGTTGCTGTATCGCTTGTGTGGCAGCCAATGATTGTGGTGCCAACTGTTTGAATGCGGTTTTCTCGCCTTGTCCATGCAAACCGTCGCGGCTGTTGTCCATAATCAGTAAAAAATGCCAGTCGGAAGGAAACGCATGACGCGCCAGCATAGGTGGCACTATCGTCTGCGCATTGCGGCCACCATCAACCACCAAACCACCATGTTCAAACGTGGCGATGCCGATGCCTGAACGGGCGCCACGCTGGTGAATCGCAGCAATCACGGCGGCTTCTACTGGTCTATCTAATAAACTGTTGGCTGCTGCGCCTAACGCCAGGGCCATTTGTGTGCCTGAGCCCAGGCCGCCATGACGCGGAATCGCCTGTTGAATGGTCACGTTCAGCTCGGCTTGCGTTTCACAGGCAGCTAAATGGCGTTGCAAGATGGCAGAGGCCCATGGATCCAATGCCAGCTGTTGCGGGCCGCCACTGATGCTTAATGAAGTTTGAAAGGCATCAATCGCGACGCCGACGCTGCCAAACTGACGTTGAGTCTCTCGACTCAGGTTGAAAAAACCGAGATGTAGGCGACCATAAGTGGTCACACTGACCCTGCGCTCTGCGGGAATTACTGCATTCATGGCGTTTTATTATATTGATGCTAAAAAAAATGAATTGCCACCCTTACGGCGACGTGACATTAAAACATGATTTTGGCATAATGACCGCTATAAAAGTCATTCTGTAATCAGACGATGTCCGGCAAACAGCCTCTATTTATCGAATTCAATCCGTTGCATTCCGCGATAGATTACCACCAGTTTTAAATAATTAAGGGTTTTATATGGTAAGTCATGTTATTCCATTTGAGAATCTACGAAACACTGATGTGCCGTCCGTAGGGGGCAAAAATGCTTCTTTGGGCGAAATGATTTCTCAACTCACAGCCAAGGGCGTACGCGTACCTACCGGCTTTGCGACCACCGCAGATGCTTATCGTGAGTTTTTGGCGCAAGGTGGATTAAACAACAAGATCAACGACTTGCTTGATAAACTGAATGCAGACGACACCCAGGAATTGGCCCGTGTTGGTTCACAAATTCGCCAGTGGATTATGGAAGCCGAGTTTCCACAAGCGCTGCAAACAGCGATTGCTGAAAACTATGCCAAACTGATTGAAAGATCAGCACAAGGCACTACCTTCGCGGTGCGTTCATCTGCGACGGCAGAAGACTTGCCAGATGCCTCTTTCGCTGGTCAGCAAGAGTCTTTCCTGAATATCCATGGCCTGGAAAACATTAACCACGCCATTAAAGAAGTATTTGCTTCCTTATATAACGACCGTGCGATCTCCTACCGCGTACACAAAGGCTTTGTGCATGCAGATGTGGCTTTGTCCGCAGGCGTGCAACAAATGGTGCGTTCAGACATCGGCTGTGCCGGTGTGATGTTTACCATTGACACTGAATCTGGTCACCGTGATGTGGCCTTCATTACCTCCTCTTACGGCTTAGGTGAAACCGTGGTGCAAGGTGCCGTGAACCCGGATGAGTTCTATGTGCATAAACCATTGCTGGCACAAGGCAAGCCAGCCATCGTCCGCCGCACCATGGGTTCAAAACTGATCAAAATGATCTTTTCTGATGCCACCCAGGCAGGTAAATCCACGCATACCGTTGACGTTGATGCTGCAGAAAGCAACCGTTACTCCCTGACAGACGCGGATATTCTGGAACTGGCTAGCTACGCGATGACGATTGAGCAACACTATGGCTGCCCAATGGATATTGAGTGGGGTAAAAACGGCCTGGATAACAAGCTGTACATCCTGCAAGCACGTCCTGAGACTGTGAAATCGCAAGAAGCAGCTAAAAACGTGACTGAAACCTTCAAACTGCAAAAGCATTCCTCCGTGCCTGTCGTTGCCGGCCGTGCTGTGACGCAGAAAGTAGGCGTGGGCCCGGTACGTATCGTGCTGGATCCGGCCGATATGCATGAAGTTCAACCAGGCGACGTGCTGGTTGCCGACATGACCGACCCTAACTGGGAACCCGTGATGAAGCGTGCCAGCGCACTGGTGACCAACCGTGGCGGCCGTACCTGCCATGCGGCGATTATTGCGCGTGAACTGGGTATCCCGGCGATTGTCGGCTCAGTGAATGCCACAGATTTGCTGCGTGATGGCGAGATGGTGACAGTGTCTTGTGCTGAAGGTGAAACTGGTTTTGTTTACCATGGTGCCCTGGACTTTGAAGTGTCTACGCAATCTAACAGCGCACTGGCAAAACCACCTTGCAAAATCATGATGAACGTCGGTAATCCTGACATGGCATTTACCTTTGCTCAAACACCAAACGACGGTGTAGGCCTGGCACGTTTAGAGTTCGTGATTAACAACATGGTTGGCATTCACCCGAAAGCCATCTTGAATGTTGATGCCATGCCAGCAGCCATCCAGGCAACGATCAAAAACCGTGCACGTGGCTATGCCAGCCCGAAACAGTTTTATATTGATAAAGTGACAGAAGGTGTCGCGACCATTGCGGCCGCTTTCTATCCAAAACCAGTGATTGTACGTACCTCAGACTTCAAGTCTAACGAGTACAAAAAACTGGTTGGCGGTGACATTTATGAGCCGGACGAAGAAAACCCGATGATCGGCTTCCGTGGTGCGGCGCGTTATATGGCAGAAGACTTTAAAGAGTGCTTTGCCATGGAATGCCAGGCCATGAAAAAAGTGCGTGATGAACTGGGCCTGACCAACGTTGAGTTGATGATCCCATTTGTACGCACGTTGGAAGAAGCGCGCGCTGTGACTGAAATCATGGCAGAGAACGGCCTCAAGCGTGGTGAAAACGGCCTGCGCCTGATCATGATGTGTGAAATCCCGGCCAATGCCTTGCTGGCGGAACAGTTCCTGGAATACTTCGATGGTTTCTCCATCGGCTCTAACGACCTGACCCAGCTGACATTAGGCATGGACCGTGATTCCGGCATTTTGGCAGACGGTTTTGACGAGCGTAACGATGCGGTGAAAGTATTGCTGAAAATGGCGATCAACACCTGTAACCGCTTGGGCAAATACGTCGGCATTTGTGGTCAGGGTCCTTCTGACCATGAGGACTTCGCCGAATGGCTGGTGGCTGAGGGCATCCAGTCTGTGTCACTCAACCCTGACACAGTGGTTGCCACTTGGCAGCGTTTGACCAAGAAGTAAACCTAGGTAGTAAACTTTAGCAATCAACTCAAGGCGTTACCATGAATCACCGTTCTGTTTTTATTATTTCTGATGGCACGGGGATTACAGCTGGCGCCTTGAGCAAACTGCTGGAACACTTTCCGAATACCAAGTTCACCACTACTCGCCTGCCCTTCACGGACAATGACGAGAAAGTGCAAGCCGCTTTTGAGCATATCCAGAAAGTGGCTGCCCAAGATGGTATTCGCCCGATTGTGATCATGTCTGTCGGCAATGGCGAACACCGCAATCACCTCAAGCAGGCCAACGCCTACTTTATTGATTTATTCCACCGCTTTATTTACCCGCTAGGCTCGGAGCTTAATCAGGAGCCACTGACGGGTGCCAGCATTGCGTATAGCGCCATGGGCAACAGCTACTCTGAGCGCATGGAAGCCATTAATTTCACGCTCAATCATGATGACGGCATGACCAATACCGGTCTGGATGAAGCTGAAGTGATCCTGATTGGTGTATCCCGCTGCGGTAAAACACCAACCAGCATTTACCTGGCCATGCAGTTTGGCATTAAAGCCGCCAACTACCCATTGATTCCAGAAGACTTTGAACGTGGCGCATTACCTGCCGCCTTGCAAAAAAATATCGACAAGATTTTTGGCCTGACCATCAAGCCTGAGCGTTTGCACTCTGTGCGTAACGAACGCCGCCCTGATAGCTTTTATGCCTCACTGGATAACTGCCGCAAGGAAATTGAAATTGCTGAAGGCATGATGCGCAGTGCAGGCATTCCATGGGCTGACTCGACCAGCCGCTCGATTGAAGAACTGTCTGCGCTGATCCTGCAAAAAATTCGCCAGCGCTAAGGCTGGCGTTTTTTAAACCCTGACGGCGGCTTCTCGCCGCCTGACTTATCATGCAAACATTACGCTGCCATCGCCATTTCACGCATTGGCGTTGCTTGTACTCTTGCAGTTTGTGGTTTCAACATATCCCCACGCCAAAAGTAATAAAACTCACGACAAACACTGAGGAAAGTGTGCTGTGAACCCAGCGCATTAAACAATGGCAGGTTTCTGTCCACCATCTGGCGGTAACTATGGGATTGTTTGTGCGAAATATGGCGTAGCGACAGCAGCAGGCATTTTGCCATGCGCATGCGCTCTTTAAATACCGCGGGCTCAAAACCGCGAACCAGCGTGACTTGTTCAAAAGCATCCATGACTTGTGTTTCGTGGAGAGTCATCGCCGTCTTATCCAAATCATACCAATGCTTGAATAATTCATCCTGCGTGACCATGGCGACAGGCGTGCTGCCATTAAATACTTTGGCCTGGCTCATGGCCGCAATGGCTTTGATATCGCGCACCCAGAATGAGAAGAATTCGCGAATCACCGGCAAGATACTTGGAATTTCGGCAGGATCAATGCTGGCAATAAAACGGTCGACCGCATGTCGATAATGGCTGCCATCACAAGGAATATCTTTCAGGAAAGCACTGACACGAATAATGATGAACTCGCGCTGTACCAGCACACGCTCACTCACACCCTGCCCGGTCAGCAACTTGACGTAAGCTTTTTGAGCTTCTTCTTCTCTGGTCATTTCCATGATTGACTCCCTTGTCGATTCTGAATAATGTCCTGCAAGCTCGCAGGCATTGACAGCTTTATATTAAAACAGGCAGTCCTTGTTCAAACATGTAATGAAATCGGTAAATGCCCCATATTTCAGGGCTTGCGCTTAACTGGCAGTCGCTGCGACAGGTGGCTTGGGTTTGCGTGCCAACAGCAGTAACAGACTGCTAAGCACCGTCATCCCCAGCATGGCGGCCGCCAAGGTGAAGGTCGAGTGCCACACCAAAGGGACAATCAATGCCGAACTCACGGTAGAGCACAGCATTTGCATAAATGCCTGCGCCGAGGCGGCAGTACCGCGCAGGGTCGGATAGCAATCAAGGGCGGCAATTGATAACACAGGCATGGCTGCCGCCATACCCACGTTAAACAAGGCAATCGGTAAAATGGCCAGCCACCAGTCGCTGTGCGTGGTGGTGCTCGCCCACCATTGCACACCCACATTACAACTGGCAATGAATAGCATCCAGGCAAATGCCCAGTACAGAATGCGCGCTGGCGCCACTTTACCCGCTGTATGGCGTGAGATCCATGAGCCCAGCATCATGCCAGTTACCGTAGGAATAAACAGATAGCCGAATTGCTGGCTGTTTAAATGCAAATGCTTGACCAGGAAGACCGGGCTGGCCAGCACATAAATAAAAAATGCAGAGAAGTTCAAGCCCAGGCAAGCGATGAGACCAAGAAACACCTTATGCTTAAGCATCTTGCCATAGGTGGCGATAATCCCTTTGACCGAGAATACGATGCGTTTCTCCGGTGTCATCGTCTCCGGCAGATAGCGCACCGCCATCCATAGCGCAATCGCGGCATAGACGGATAGGAAAATGAAAATCGCTTGCCAGTGTATGCCCAGCAAGACGCCGCCTAAAATGGGGGCCACTGCGGGGGCGATGCCGAATAATAACTGTACAGTTGCCATCACCCGTTGCGCTTGTGCACCAGAAAACAGGTCGCGCACCATGGCGCGTGCCACTGTATTGCCCGCCCCGCCACTCACGCCTTGCAAGGCGCGGAACAGCCACAAGGTCTGCACGTTGGGGGCAAATGCACAGCCCAGGCTCGCCAGCGCGAAAATGGCCAGTCCCCATTTAATAGTGGTGATGCGCCCGATAGCATCTGAAATGGCGCCGTGACACAGCGTCATCACGGCATAGGGTAGCAAATACAAGGTCAGGCTCTGCTGGATCGCTAGCTCATCCGTACCAAATTCAGCAGCCATGACGTGAAACGCAGGCAGATAGGTGTCGATTGCAAATGGCGCTAAGGCAGCCAACCCAGCCAGGACCAGCACCAGGGTAGAAGAACGGGATTTCAACATGAACAACCTTGTAAAAAAGCAAAGGTGCCCTCAGGCACCTTTAAGATTATAAGCCACAATGTCTGCCATGCGCAGCCTTAAGGCAAAGCGTGAAACTGCTCGATTCTTTCCTTGTCACCTTCGACATATTTTTTGGAGTTTTTGTCCGTTCTGAAAATGATCGGCTGCTCACGTACCAACGGATTTTGTGCGTTGATCAACGCTTCATCAATCAAATGGCGATTAGGCGATTTAGTGCATACCGGATCCGCCATTTCAGCATCACCACTTAGCAAGTAGGACTGGCAACGGCAACCGCCCAGATCATTTTCTTTTTCGTCACAACTACGGCAAGGCTCTTTCATCCACTCCATGCCGCGGTATTTGGTAAAGGCAGGTGACTCTTTCCAGGCCCATTCCAGGCCATTTTCGCGCACATTCGGGAACGTCATCCCGGGTAAGACTCGTGCCGAATGGCATGGCAAGACATCGCCATTGGCGGTCACAATCATGAATACTTCGCCCCAGCCATTCATACATTTCTTGGGCCGGTCAGCAAAGTAGTCGGGGACCACAAAGAATACCTTCATTTTATTGCCCACGCGCTCCCTGAACGCATTGGTAGCCGCTTCCGCGCGATCTAGCTGTTCACGGGTAGGCATCAGTTGGTCACGGTTAACCAGGCTCCAGCCGTAATACTGTGTATTGGCCAGCTCGACATAGTCAGCCCCCAAGGCTTCAGCCATTTCCAGGATTTTGCCCACTTGATCAATGTTGTAGCGGTGTATCACTACATTCAACACCATCGGATAACCATGCGATTTAATCATGGCTGCGACCTTTTTCTTCAACTCGAAAGTGCGGGTATTGGTAATAAAGTTGCTGATGTCTTCAGTAACATCGTGCATGGAGAGCTGGATATGGTCCAGGCCGCCTTCTTTAAACGCCTGGATGCGCTTTTCAGTCAGGCCGACACCTGAGGTGATCAAGTTGCTGTAATAGCCTAACTTATGCGCTTCGGCGACAATCTCTTCAATATCATCACGCAACAAAGGTTCGCCACCAGAAATCCCCAACTGGATGGCGCCCATTTTACGCGCATCACGCAAGGCGCTGATCCATTGCTCAGTCGTTAATTCATTTTTGGTGTGCTTGTCATAATCGGTCGGGTTATAACAAAACGCGCAATGTAGCGGACAGCGATAAGTGACCTCAGCCAACAACCATAAAGGCTGCTTCTGTGTGACGCTTGCTGCAACACCATTATTTAACTGTGCCATGATGCCCTCGTTTCGGATTAATTCAGCTTGCGCAACCAGGCTTTACCAACGGCCAGGTCAAACATGCCTAAAATATCATTCTCAATGTCTTCGGCATCGGGAAAGGTCGTTTTCAAATCAATAACAATCTCTCCGACCGTGGTTTTACCATCCACACGCTTCAGTATTTCACCGGCGCCCCCATGCAGTTTCACCATGCCCTCAGGAAACAGGATGACGTAACTTTGCTGCGCCTCTTCCCATTGAAAACGATGGTGTAAGGCAATGGCGTAGATATCTGAATGTTGAATGTTATTTTCCATAGAATTACTTTCGTCGCTTATCTAAACTTGATCACGGGTTGGCGGGTGTAGTCGCGGTCTTCCACCTTGATCTGCGTGCAGGCCAGCATAATGGCATCGGCCACTACCCATAACACATCCAGCTTGAATTGCAGGATATCCAGCGCACGCAGCTGCATATCGCGGCTCACACTGAAGTAATCCAGGGTAATATCCAGGCCTTGCTCTACGTCGCGTCTGGCTTCTGTCAGGCGTTTTTTAAAGTAAATAAAGCCTTCTTCTTTGACCCAGGGATACATGGCTGGCCAGGAACTGATGCGTTGCTGGTGAATGTGCGGTGCAAACAGCTCGGTCAGGCTGGAGCAAACACTTTCCTGCCAGGGGCGTTGACGGGCGAAGTTGACATAGGCATCCACTGCAAAACGCACGCCTGGCGAAACCAGCTCCAGTGAGGTGATCTGCTCGCGCGTTAAGCCCACAGCTTCGCCCAGCTTAACCCAGGCCTCGATGCCGCCTTCGGAACCCTCGTAGCCATCATGGTCAGTAATCCGGTGTATCCAGCCTTTACGCACCTCTTTGTCCGGGCAGTTAGACATGACTGCCGCATCTTTTTGCGGGATCATAATCTGGTAGTAATAGCGATTCGCCACCCAGCACTGCAACTGCTCTTTGCTTAGCTTGCCTTCATACATCAGCACATGAATCGGGTGGTAGATATGGTAACCCTTCCCTTTTTCGCGGAGCTTGGCTTCAAACTCTTCACGGGACCATGGCAAGTTGTCGTTGCTGACTGCGTTCATATTGCTCTCCTATAGAATGATGTCCATGCCGTCATACGCTACCTCAATCTTGTGTTGATCAAGTGTCGCACGTTCGGCGGAATCTTCCCTTAAAATCGGGTTGGTATTGTTGATATGAATCAGCACTTTGCGTACCGGTTTATCTGTACCAAACTTGTCCAGCTCTTCTATCATGCCGCCCGGCCCGGATTGCGGATTATGGCCAATACTGCGTGCCGTTTTGGTCATCAGGCCCATGTCCAGCATCTCAGTGTTGGTCCAGAACGTGCCATCGACCATAATGCAATCGGCCTGGTTCATCAAAGGCGGTAAATGTGGCTCAATCTCAGCCAGGCCAGGTGAGTACCAGCATTTTTTGCCAGTAGAAATTTCTTCAATCAACACGCCGATGGTGTCGCCAGGATGTGGGTCGTTACGGTGTGGTGAATATGGCGGTGCCGCACTCTTCAAGGCCACTGCAGTAAAGCGCAAGTTAGGCACGCCAGGGATTTCAAAACTGTGCGCGTTACTGACATCATTGGCATCAATGGCAATTTCATGATGGTTAACGCCGCAGTAATGGCCAAGGATATTCAAAATCTGGTTACCGGTGGTCAGGTCTTCATAGACCATTTTAGTGCAATAAATCTCACGTTTGACCTGACCTTCACGTAGCATGAACAGTCCGGTGGTATGGTCGATTTGCGCATCAATCAACACAATGCCCTGAATGCCGGAATCACGGATGCCACGGCCAGGTTGCAACGGGGCAAATTCCTGGATTTGTTGCAATACATCAGGCGAAGCATTAAACAACACCCAGTCCACGCCATTGCTGGAGACACAAATCGATGATTGGGTGCGGCGTTTAGCCTTAATCGTGCCTTTGCGTAAACCATCACAGTTTTGACAGTTACAGTTCCACTGCGGAAAGCCACCGCCAGCACCAGCCCCTAATACGTGTATATGCATAATCGCTCGTTATTCAATTCTATTCATTCATGAAAGTTGCAAGACAGTTTCAAACTTCATCATACAACAATTGTTTGTGACTACTATGGGTTCATTGCAAGTCCTGTACAAGCTGCGTTTGCAATGTCTGTTAAGTAAGACTGGCATCATACGCATGCGTTGCATGAACAGCCTGCAACAGACAATGATTCCCTGCTCATGATTTTCATGAGCAGGCGTCAAATGGGATCATAACAGGCATAAAAAAGCCGCGCTCACTGGCGCGGCCGGTGTTTTGCCTGCTGATCGCTTACTCTTCAGCGGCCCGTTTTTCGCGACGTGCTTTGACAGATGCTGCCAGGGTTTCCAATACAGTCACCGAGTCATCCCAGCCCAGGCAGGCGTCTGTAATCGATTGCCCATAATTCAGGCTGCAACCTGGCGAATGATCCTGACGCCCTTCGTTCAAATGTGATTCCAGCATCACGCCAATAATGCGCGCATCACCCGCAGAAACTTGGCTGGCAACATCATCTACCACCGCGATCTGGTTTTTATATTGTTTTTGGCTGTTGCCATGACTGCAATCTACCATCAGTACAGGCGCCAAGCCAGCGTCCGCTAACTGGTCACACACCGCCGCCACACTTTGCGCATCATAATTAGGCGCTTTACCGCCACGCAAAATCACATGGCAGTCTTCGTTACCTCTGGTGGCAAAAATGGCGGATTCGCCTTCTTTGGTCATCGACAAAAAATGATGCGGACTCGCAGCAGTTTTAATTGCATCAATGGCGACTTTGGCGCCACCATCCGTCCCATTTTTAAAGCCCACCGGGCAGGATAAGCCAGAAGCCAGTTCACGGTGGATTTGCGATTCTGTGGTGCGTGCACCAATCGCGCCCCAGCTCACCAGGTCGGCCGTGTATTGTGGCGACACCACATCCAGGAACTCAGTTGCCGCCGGCATGCCAATCTCGTTCACATCCAGCAAGAAGCGACGTGCCTTTTCCAGGCCCAAATTAATATCGTAAGTGCCATCCAGGTGTGGATCGTTGATCAGGCCTTTCCAGCCCACGGTGGTGCGCGGCTTCTCGAAATAAACGCGCATGACGATCAACAACTCACCTGCCAGGCGTGTACGCACCTCCAGCAGACGCTTGGCGTATTCCATACCGGCTTCGGTATCATGGATCGAGCATGGGCCAACAATCACCAGCAGGCGGTCATCACCCTGATGCAAGATGTGATGAATCGCAGTGCGTGTCTTCAGGATATTTTGCGTGCTGACCGTACTTTCCTGCAGGCGTGACAACAATTCCGCCGGTTTCACCAACGGCTTGATTTCCAGCACCCTTACATCATCGGTGGCTAATTTTTCGTATACAGTCATGACTTTAAAATCTTTTCCAGCACGTCTAAAAAGCGGGCATTTTCGCTGAACAAACCGATGCTGACGCGTAAATAATCCGGCATTTCATAATTGGCCACCGGGCGTACAATCACACCCTGTTTGAGCAAAGCCTGGTTAACCGCATTGGCATTGGTCACTTTAAAGCTGACAAAGTTGCCGTAGGATGGGATATAGCTCAAGCCCAGTTGCTCCAGCCCTTGTGTGATCTGTGTCATGCCCGCCTGATTGGCAGCATAACTGCGTGCCACAAAGTCTTCATCCTGCAAGGAGACGGTGGCAGCCACCTGCGCCAGGCTATTGACGTTAAATGGCTGGCGCACGCGGTTCATTAAGTCAGCCAAGGTGGCATGCATCAGGCCAAAACCCACGCGCAAGCCAGCCAGGCCATAGGCCTTGGAAAAGGTACGTGAAATAATCAGGTTTTCAAATTCTGCCAACCAGCCAATCGCCTCAGACTTATCGACAGAAGACAAGTACTCGTCGTAGGCTTCATCCAGCACTACCAGGATGTGCTTGGGCACTTGCTGTAAAAAGGCTTTTAAATCTGCTTTGCTGATTAGTGTGCCTGTTGGGTTGTTTGGGTTAGCCACAAAAATCAGCTTGGTTTTAGGCGTGATCGCCTTTAAAAAACCTTGCAGGTCATGGCCAAACTCAACCGCAGGCACCACCACGCCAGTGGCGCCAACGGCTTGCGTCACCAACGGATACACCGCAAAAGCATGCTGGGAATAAATCGTTTCATCGCCTGCGCTCAGAAAAGCACGTGCTGTCAGCTCCAGAATATCGTTTGAGCCGTTACCGAATACAATCTGTGCCGGTTGTACGCCGTATTTATGGCTCACGGCATCGCGCAAGGCAAAGCTGTTGCCATCCGGATAACGGGCAATCTCATAAATGGCTTCTTCTAATGCCATTTGTGCCTTTGGGCTCATGCCCAAGGGATTCTCATTAGAGGCTAACTTAACGATATCGGCTTCATTGAGCCCCATTTCGCGGGCTAATTCACTGATAGGTTTGCCACCCTGATATGGCGCAATGGCACGAATATTGGCAGGCGCTAATTCTGATAAAGACATAGATTGAATTAAATAATAGCGGTTGGGTAAGAGCCCAACACTTTGAGTAATGTGGCGCGTTCAGCCAGATCTTTGAGCGCTGCCTGTACGGATGGTTGCTGCTGGTGCCCTTCAATATCGACGAAAAACACGTAATTCCATAGATTTTGACGAGACGGACGGGACTCCAGCTTGGTCATGCTCACGCCATGACGTGAAAATGGTTCCAGTAACTGTAATACCGCGCCAGGTTTGTTTTGTGCACTCATTACCAGCGAGGTTTTGTCCTGGCCGGAAGGTGCCACGGCATGATTACCCACCACCAGGAAGCGCGTGGTATTTTTCGGGTCATCTTCGATATTTTCGGCCAGGATATGCAAATCGAATAAATCGGCCGCACGTTTACTGGCAATCGCCGCCGCAAACGTGCCTTCACTCGCCACCAGCTCGTGGATCATTTGCGCCGCACGTGCATTACTGGTCACCGCTTCACGCGCAGCATTTGGCAGGTGTTTATTTAGCCACTCATGGCATTGCGACAATGATTGTGCGTGAGAGAATACATGACTGATCTGGCGGATATCCTGCTGTGCGGACAACAGGCAGTGATGCACAGGCAAGGTGATCTCGCCAATGACCTGTAACGGACTGGACAACAATAAATCCAGTGTAATGCCAACGGCGCCCTCCGTAGAGTTTTCTACCGGCACCACGCCGTAATCGGCCTGCCCCGCTTCTACGGTACGAAACACTTCATCAATGCTCGCGCATACCACGGCCTGGCGGCCTTCACCAAACTGCTTAAGTGCCGCCTCTTCGCTGTAAGTGCCCAAGGGGCCCAGGAAAGCAATCGACAGCTCTTTTTCCAGTGCGCGACAATTGGACATCACGGCACGGAAAATATGACTCACCGCCTCAGGCGCCAATGGCCCCTGATTCTCGGATTGCAGGCGGCGAATCACTTGTGCTTCACGCTCGGGGCGATAAATCACCCCGTCATCTTTCAAGTGCCCGATTTCGCGTGCAAGTGCTGCGCGCTCATTGACAAGCGCCAGCATCTGCGTATCAATCGCATCAATTTTGTCTCTAAATTGTTTTAATAAATCAGACATTTGAAATTGGTATTTAATGTAATTTATGAATGACTTTTTTCGAATTCTTGCATGAATT
>NZ_DKJH01000046.1:0-8567 GCF_002454655.1 Methylophilus sp. UBA6697 | reverse complement strand
ACCGACCACCGCATCAACCTGACGCTGTATAAAATTGAAGCCATCACCGAAGGCGATATGGACGAGTTGATTAATGCGCTGGCGACCGAATACCAGGCTGACTTGCTGGCAAGTTTGGGTGAAGACGCATAGCACAAACAAGGATAATGGGAATGCATTCACAATTGCATCAAGGCAGCTGTCTTTGTGAAAGCGTACGCTACGAAGTCACTGGTCATCTTGGGCCGTTGGTCTATTGCCATTGCCATTGCAAGCGCTGCCGCAAAGCCAACGGCTCTGCCTTTATTGCCGTCGCGCCCGTCCCCAAAACACACTTTAAAATCACGCATGGTGAAACCTGCCTTAACACTTATCGCAGCGAGGCCGGGGTATGTCGCACCTTTTGTAATCGCTGCGGCTCACCCATCATGGCTTACCGTGAAAGTGACCCTGACACCCTGAGACTACGTGTCGGGACATTGGATACGCCACTGCCAACACACGTTTCTGCCCATATTTTCGTCGCCTCCAAGGCCGAATGGGACGATATTCACGATACAGCGCCGCAATACGCAGAGCGACCTTAACAGAATACTGACTAAAAAATGACTCAATTCCGTATTCCCGCCGCACCGCGCAGTATCCAGAAAGATAACCCAATCAAGTTTTTGCTGGATAGCGAGGCGATTGATTGCCTGGCGCACAATATTGGGCTGGTGCATACCAGCTTTGATGCAGAAACCTTTAAACAATTAGCGCTGACCAATATTGCACCCCTGGGATTTATGGATCGCTCGGCACATATTGCATCTGCGTTAAAAGCCACTCTGCCCGCCAAGTTTTCAGAAGCAACCGAAGTATTAATCAATACACTCACGCCCCCCAATACACATACCGAACGCCTGGGGCTGGGCGTGTTTTTCTATCTGCCACATACACGCTTTATTGCCGAGTATGGCCGCGATGCGCAACATAATGGTGGCGAGGATCCGTTTGAAGCGGCGATGCGTGCACAATATGAATTGACACGCCGTTTTACCGCAGAGTTTTCAATCCGGCCTTTTTTGATTCATGACTTTAAACGCACCTTGCATCAACTCACCTTGTGGCTGAATGACCCAGACCCGCATGTGCGCCGCTTATGTTCTGAAGGCTGCCGCTCACGCCTACCCTGGGGCGCTCGCATTCCGCAACTGATTGCCGACCCGACACCAGTATTACCCATATTAGAAGCACTGAAAAACGACCCCAGTTTGTATGTAAGGCGCAGTGTGGCGAATCATCTCGGCGACATTGCCAAAGACCACCCGGCATTGGCATTTGAAGTATGTGAGCGCTGGCTCACCAATGCAGATAAAGACCTGAAATGGGTGATCCGCCATGCAGTTCGCCATCCGGCCAGGCAAGGCAATGCCACGGCCATTGCTTTGCGCAAAGCGGCTGGGGGCAGGTAATGTCGAATACCGTGCAACAATGGTTGCAAACGGCACGGCAACAGCTGGCACAGTTTGTCCCGGCGGATGAGGCAAATATTGAGGCACAAGTATTATTGATGCATGTGCTGAATGTGAATCGTGCCTGGCTGATCGCACATGCCAAGGATCCCCTCGCCGCAACGCCTATCGCCATGGTTGAGCATTTATTACAACGTCGCCTGCAAGGCGAGCCCATCGCCCATATCTTGGGTGCGCGCGAGTTTTTTGGCTTGCCACTCAAAGTCACGCCAGATACCCTGATTCCGCGCCCGGATACTGAGACCCTGGTAGAAGCTGCACTGCAAAAAATCACCGGGGCCATGCGTGTGCTTGATTTAGGTACCGGCACCGGGGCGATTGCACTGGCAATTGCCAGACATGCGCCGCGCTGCGAAGTAATCGCGGTAGATGCCTCAACCGCGGCGCTGGCCGTCGCCCAGGAAAACGCACAAGCATTACACTTAAACAATGTGCAGTGCGTACAAAGCAACTGGTTTACGGCCTTGCCTGCACACAGGTTTGACCTGATTGTCAGCAATCCGCCCTATATCGAAACAGATGATCCGCATTTGCTACAAGGCGATTTACGTTTTGAGCCCATCAGCGCACTGGCCTCTGGTGCAGATGGCTTGCAAGATATCCGACAAATTGTCGCCGAGGCCCCTGGCTACTTAAATGCGGGTGGCTGGTTGCTGCTGGAACACGGCTACAATCAGGCCGAGGCCGCGCAACAACTGTATCATGCAGCGGGGTTTGAACAGGTTCAAACGCTACAGGATTTGGGCGGCAATCCCAGAGTCACGCTTGCGCAATGGCCCACAGCACCGACACACCAATAATAAAAAACTCACAGGGAGACACATCATGATTCACAAATTACGCAGGGCGATCCGTAATGATTTAGAGGCACCAGAAGAAGCCAGACACTTTGGCTCGGGCTGGTTAAGCGGTGTCGCCGCACTGGTACTCAGTATCGCCAGCCTGTGCCTGTTGCTGGGTGAGCGTCTGCAAGGCATATTCTCAACACAAGCGCTCTCACCGCTCTATGCCTTGCCACAGTTCACACTCATGCTTCAGGTATTACTCGTTGCCAGCTTTCTGCTCGCCTGCAGCAACCTGGTGTTACGCCGTAATCGTATTTTGGGCTTTACCGCGATTTTGCTGGTATTGCTCACCATCACCATTGCTGAAACGCTCAATGCACAAGCGGCTCGTGCCAGCGGCGTTGCGCTTAGCCTGGACTGGTTTGTCCTGAATATCTTGCTCACCGGCTTGTTATTTATCCCACTGGAGAAACTGTTTGGCCGCTTAACCCAGCAAGCGTTGTTCAGGGACGAATGGCGTGAAGATTTATTTTATTTCCTGATCAGCAGCGTGTTTGTGCAAACACTGACCTTATTCACATTGGCGCCTGCGATGACCATTGTGCATCACACCGGCGACTGGGCAACCCTGCGACAAACCATTGCCAGCCAACCACTGTGGCTGCAGGTAATCGAAATCATGTTTCTCACCGACTTTGTGCAGTACTGGTTTCATCGTGCTTTCCACCAAGTACCATTCTTGTGGGGCTTTCACGCCGTGCATCACTCCGCCAAAAAGATGGACTGGCTGGCAGGGTCACGCATGCACATCGTTGAAATCGTTGGTTTGCGCAGCATGACAGTGGTGCCCATGTATGCACTGGGTTTTGCCGAAAGCGCATTGCATCTTTATATTTTGCTGGTGTACCTCAACGCCACCTTTGTCCACGCCAATGTGCGCTTTAATGTGGAGTGGCTGAAACCATTGATTGTCACGCCGCGCTTTCACCACTGGCATCACGGTATTGAAAAAGAAGCGATTGATGTCAATTTTGCCATTCACTTCCCGTTATTTGATAAGCTATTTGGCACTTATTACATGCCAAAAAACCAATGGCCAAGTGGCTATGGCATCGGCGGCCATCCGGTACCGAATGGCTACTGGAAGCAATTCATGTATCCCTTTAAAAAGTAGTCCATACACATTGCGCACGATTTTTGCTGCTAGCAGTCTATCTGTGTGTAGTGAAAGGCCAATCATGTTTAATTTCAATTCGATCAAAGCCGTGTTGTTTGACCTGGATGGCGTGCTCTATATCGGGCAGCAGCCAATTGATGGCGCCATTGAAGCGGTGGCCAAGATCCGCAAGGCAGGCATCGCCGTGCGTTTTGTCACCAACACCAGCACACTCTCTTTGCTGGCCTTGCAAAAAAAACTCAACGATCTCGGCTTCAATGTAGTGCCAGAAGAAATCATGAGTGCACCACAAGCGACCATTCAATACCTGAAAAAACAGCCCAACCCGGTGTGCAAGTTGCTGCTGGCCGACGACGTGAAAAAGGATTTCGCCTGTTTTGACCAGTCGGAAACGGCGGCCAATTATGTGGTGATTGGTGATATTGGTGATCGCTGGTCTTATGAATTACTGAATGAGGTGTTTCATTGCCTGGTGAATGGTGCGCAATTGATCGCGATTCACAAAAACCGCTTCTGGCAGACTGAAACCGGGTTGCAAATGGACATTGGTGCCTTTGTAACCGGGCTCGAATATGCCAGCAATACCAAAGCCATGCTGATGGGTAAGCCATCGCAGCATTTCTTTAATATGGCGGTTGACGCGCTACGGCTAAAGCCTTCCGAAGTGATGATGATAGGCGATGATATTGATGCCGACGTTGGTGGTGCGCAAGACGCCGGCCTGCATGGCATTCTGGTCAAAACCGGCAAATACCGCGAAACCTATACCCGCTTGTCTGCGGTGGAGCCCGATGCCACGATTGCATCGATTGCCGACTTACCGGCCTTGCTGGGTGGCTTGTCGATCTCTGCGCACTCATAAAAAGACAACACTATTGCACGCCAGCCGTCTCGCCGTTTCAGCATGCTGCATAGTATAATTGCAGCATGTCTGAATCGAATTCTGTTGGTATCGTCAAAGCGCAGGTTGCGCATTTCACCCAGCCGCTCACCCTTAAAAGCGGCGCAGTGTTGCCACAATACCATCTGACTTATGAAACCTATGGTGAACTTAACGCGGCCAAAAACAACGCCGTGCTGATCTGTCACGCCCTGTCTGGTAACCATCACGTCGCTGGTCGCTATTCGCCAGACGATAAATATCCAGGCTGGTGGGACAACCTGATTGGCCCCGGCAAACCGTTAGACACCAATAAATTCTTTGTCATTGGCCTCAATAACCTGGGTGGCTGTCATGGCAGCAGCGGCCCCTCCAGCGTCGATCCACTGACTGACAAACCCTATAGTGCGACTTTCCCGGTAGTGACCGTGGAAGACTGGGTCGAATCACAAGCGCGTTTATTGGACTATCTGGGCATTGATCAATTAGCCGCTGTGATTGGTGGCAGCCTGGGCGGCATGCAGGCACTGCACTGGAATATCGTCTACCCGGAGCGCGTGCGCCATGCCTTTGTCATTGCCTCTGCCCCCAATTTAACCGCGCAAAACATGGCGTTTAACGAGGTGGCACGCCAGGCGATTATCACCGACCCTGAGTTTTTCGACGGCGATTATTACAACCACGGCACGGTACCGCGCCGCGGCTTGCGCATTGCGCGCATGCTGGGTCATATTACCTATTTGTCTGATGACGTCATGGGTGAAAAATTTGGCCGCAAACTGCGCCATGGTGATGTGAAATATAGCTTTGATGTCGAGTTTGAAATGGAATCTTACTTACGCTATCAAGGCGATAAGTTTGCCGGTGAGTTTGACGCCAACACCTATTTGCGCATGACGCGCGCGCTGGATTACTTCGATCCTGCACTGGATTATGACGGTGACTTGAGCAAAGCGCTGCGTCGCGCGCAGGCAAAATTTGTGGTGATTTCATTTACCACCGATTGGCGCTTTTCACCTGCGCGCTCGCGTGAGATTGTCAAAGCACTACTCGATAACGCCTTGCCAGTGAAATATGCCGAGGTCACCTCAGACCACGGCCATGACGCATTCCTGATGCCAGACCCGTATTACCACGACATCATGCGCGCATATCTGGAGCAGATTAAAGTATGATAAATGCGAAAATTACAAATATTCGCCCAGATTTTGCATTAATTACAAACTGGGTGAATGCCAAAGCGAAAGTCCTAGACCTGGGCTGCGGTGACGGCACGCTGCTGACACATTTGCACGAAACACTGGCAACCACTGGCTACGGCATTGAAAAAGACGATGCCAACTGGCTGGCGGCATTAAAAAATGGCGTTGATGTGATTCAAATGAACCTTGAAGAAGGCTTGTCTGGCTTCGAAGACCAGTCGTTTGATACGGTGATTTTGTCACAAACTTTACAAGCTATGCACAACACCGAAAGCATTGTGCAAGAGATGCTGCGCGTCGGCCGCGAAGTGATCGTGACTTTCCCCAATTTTGGCTACTGGCGCAACCGCATGCAGATTACATTCGGCACCATGCCTGTCTCCAAAAGTCTGCCATACCAATGGTATGACACGCCTAATGTGCACTTGTGCACGATCAACGACTTCGACGATTTTTGTGTCCAGCACCAGATTCAGGTCATAGAGCGCAAGGTGATTACCGGCGGCCAGGATATTCACATATTGCCTAACCTCATGGGCAACCTGGCGATGTATCGCCTGAGAAAACACAGCGCCTGATCGCCGCCACAGCAAACAATTACCCTATATTCGCCGCCTACACTGGCTGACGAAAGTCATCTCCCAACGATAGGGCGCATCTCACATGCCGCCCTATCGCCCACAAAAGACCATCAATTAAAAATAACAGATATATTGACTTCCATCTATTATTTATTAATAATGANNAATAAGAATACATGGTAAGACGTTTGTGAGTAACGCAGCCAGTTAAAAGATTCTGGCGCGCATTAAAGACGCCAGTCATTAATAATTACTCAAAAGGAAGTTAGTAAAATGAAAGCTCAATATTTAAGCATCGCTATCGGTGCAACTCTGTTCGCAATCACAGGCCTGGCACAAGCGAATACCACCTACAGCAGTTTTGTTGACGTGGCAGACTCCGTCTCGTTTGATGGCTGGAATCAACTGAACCGCAACCGCGTTGACAGCAATGGCGCTGCAAACCCACTGACCGCAGCGCAATTGGCCGCAGGCACAGCAGGTAACGTTGTCGGTTCAGGCGACGCATTGCTGACCCAGGTTTCCGGCAGCTACTACCCAGCGGGTTTTGGTTTATATGGTGATGGCAACCTGACATTCACTGACAATACCGTTGCAAGCAACATCAGCGCACTGGCATTCCAGGGTATCGTCAATGACTTCAATGCGTCATTTGGTGGTGAGGCATATACCATTACGCTGAGCTACAACGGTGGTAGCCAGGCAATCGCAGGCACATTGGTCAACTTCGTGAATACCGGCACTGTTGATGACTACTACTACTACTCCTGGGATTTGAGCGGCGTTTCTACACCAATCACTTCTTACACTTTAAATTTCAGCGCTGGCTTCTCACAAGCGCTGGCATTCCAGGTTGATCAAGTTGCCTCCGTGTCTTCAGTGCCTGAAGCTGACAGCTATGCCATGATGATGCTGGGCCTGGGTGTGATGGGTGCTGTTGTGCGTCGTCGCAACAAATAATCACCGCATAATAAAGCCATGAAAAAAGCCCCGGGATCGCCGGGGCTTTTTATTTAGCGATACGCTAATTCAAATGCAAGGCTTTCAAGCGGCGATATAAAGTGTTTCTGCTCATGCCTAATTGACGCGCCACTGCAGACACATTGCCCGCCTGCTGTTGCATAGCGACACGAATCGCTTCATCAGACTGTGCTTTCAAGGTTAATACCGGTTGCAAAACTGTTGCACGCTCGGCCTCAACCGCCATTTCATCGAGAAAGTCGTGCGTCAGATGCTGACGTTCAATCACACCACCATCGGCCAGCGCCACCGCTGTGCGCAACACATTATGTAACTGGCGCACATTGCCCGGCCACGGATGCACGGCAAACACGGCCAGCACCTCATCACTCAGCGTGACTTGTGGTGCCTGTTCAATTTGCAAAATCATCTGAATCAGACGCGACATATCCTGGCGCTGGCGCAACGCAGGCAACTGTACGGTTAAACCATTAATGCGGTAATACAAATCACTGCGAAACTCACCCGCGGCCACTTTATCCTTGAGTTTCTGGTTAGTAGCACTGACGAGGGTAAAATTGACCGGAATGGATTTGCTGGAGCCCAAGGGCGTGACGCTGCGCTCCTGCAATACACGCAGCAACCTGGCCTGTAACGACAAAGGCATATCGCCGATTTCATCCAGAAACAAGGTACCGCCATCAGCCTGCTGGATTTTGCCGACATTGCCTTTACGCTTGGCGCCGGTATACGCCCCTTCTTCATAGCCGAACAATTCAGCTTCAATTAACCCTTCCGGCAAGGCTGCGCAATTGACGGCAATAAAGGGCTGCGCTCTACGCACACTGGCATCATGAATCGCCCTTGAAAACAATTCTTTACCGGCACCGGTTTCACCTAATATCAATACCGGAATATCACGGTTAAGCACTTGCTTGACCTGGCTGATGGCTAATTTTAATTGCGGATCACCGCTATCCAGCAATTCGAGGCTAGCCGCTGATTCGCGTGGCACAGACTGCACCGGCTTACTGGAAATACCTGTCACCTGCATGCTGGAAGCGCGCGCAAACAGGCGGGCGCCATTGCGCAAGCGCAATGGGAACAACACCTCGGACGACAAACCCCGCTGCTTGAAAGCCAGCCAGGACTCGTCAAAAATATCTTCAAACGGAATGCGGCGCGCAGACAATACATCCTGATCCAGCGGCAGGCCAAACTGGAATTGTCCACTACGGTTAATGGCCTGTAACTGGCCTTGCGCATCAAACAGGGCAACGCCTTCCCACAAGGTGCCGATGAATTCAGGCCGCACATGAAAATGCACACCAATTTCGCCGTCTGCGGTGGCATGGAACAAGCGGTTTTCCACCATTTGCGCCGCCATTTTGACCAGCGCCAGCGTGTGCTGCTGCGGCGCATTTAAATCATTAGAGACATCCAGTGTCGCCACCAAATGATTATTGGCGGCAAAAATAGGCACGGCAGA
>NZ_DKJH01000047.1:12642-52081 GCF_002454655.1 Methylophilus sp. UBA6697 | reverse complement strand
AACGGAGAGTCTTGTTTTGCATTATTCTAATCAGCGATGTTCAATCGCGAACGCTGCCCTTGGGGCATTCAGTGTCATTGTTGCTTTGTGTCTAAGTTGTGTATTGCCAGTCACGGCGTTGGCCGGTGAAGATGTGGTGCCCAGATTGTTGCTGTCTGGAAGCGAGGCGGCTGAGGCTGACAAAGAAGCCAACAAAGCCCCCGAGCCACCCAGGATAAGTTCTGTGTTTGGCACGCAAACCCTCAAGGAATACAAATTACCCTTTGAAGATCAGTATCCGTCCGGCCCTTTTGAGCGGCTGGATAAAAAACTGTTCTTGTTTATCAGCAAGTGTGGCGAAGTGTTTTTCGTGCGCCAGAACGACAGCATGGAGTTGGTGAAGCCAGGCAAACCCTTGGCTAAGTTTATCCCTGGCGGCGAAACCTCGGCTGACGAAAGCAGCAGCAAGCAACTGGTATATTGCCGGGAGTTGTCTGGCGTGAAAGACTCTTTGCTGGTGGGCAAAACCCTCTATGTGGCTTATACCGCCTGGGATGAGGCTAGTAATGGCGTGCGGCTGGCCGTGAGCGAGTTTGAGGTAGATGTTGAAAATAGCGAAGTCAGCTTTGACCGTGAGATTTATATCAGCCGCCCGGCCATTAAAGAGCCGATTTTAGGCCATCAAGTAGGCGGCAAGTTGGCGCTGGGTGAGAATGAGCGTACTTTATACCTTAGCCTAGGTGATTTTTCCAAGCCTGACCGCGTGCAGGACAAAACAACCTCTCTGGGCAAAGTGGTGCGCATTGATTTGCAACGCTTGAATGCAGAAGTCTATGCCTCCGGCTTCCGTTCACCGTCTGGGGGCTTGTATTTTGACCGTGAGAGTAATGAGCTATGGCTCACCGATCATGGTCCGCGTGGTGGCGACGAAATTAACCTGATTAAACGTGGTAAGAATTATGGCTGGCCGATTGTCAGTTATGGCACGATCTATGAGCGCGATGGCATGAGCGGCTATTATGGTAACAAGTTTAATAGTCATGAAGGCTACGAAAAACCAGCGATGACGTTTGTGCCTTCGATCGGTATTGGTCCCTTGGTGAAATATCCATCCACCGGCCGCAATGACTTCTGGGATAACGATCTGTTTGTTGCAGGCATGGGCAATACCACCTTGTACCGTGTGCGCAAAGAGGGGACTTCGCTGGTCTATGCCGAGCCGGTATTGAGCGGCTATCGTATACGTGCGATCCAGATTGACCAGAATGGCACCTTCTACCTCAAGACGGACCATAATCAACTGCTGATTTCAGAGCAGGAGTAATTCGGCTTGCGCCGCTGCTTGCAAAACTGTCCCTTGCCCGTGCATGCAATCTGTCATACATTGTGAGGCAGGTAAGTTCACACGTCTTTTGCGACAAAGGGGAGGGTGGTATGGCAAAGTTTATCCCAGGGCAGGAAATCAAAACCAACACGGCCAGCATTGAAGTCACGGTAGATGCGACGAATCCTTTGCCACCGGGGCGGCATCGCTTCCGCCTGGTGGTTGAAGACGACGCAGGTAACCAGTCCGAGCCAAGCGAGGTGGAAGTTCTCGTGGTGGATAAAACCCGGCCAACCGCAGTGCTGGATGCGCCTGCTTCTGTTTCTTTTGGCGCCTCATTTACCCTGTCCGGTGCGCGCTCATTTGATTTGCCCCCAGGCAAAATCAGCAACTACCGATGGCTGCAAATTTCTTGAACGTGTGATGAAACCTACACAAAAACTATCGCTGGTGGCCTTGGCTGGCGTCATATTGGCGGTTTGCTTCGAGATTGTTGCCGCCAGCAATTTGCATTTTTTAAGCCAACGCGCGGGTTTACTCATCACATTGTGGACGGTGATGCCTTATGTCATTCTTTTTGCCGGCAGGTATTTCTTTCACCGCTGTGATATCCAGAAACAATGGTTGAGGTTTGCCGTGTTCGAGGTGCTGGTTGTTGCATGGGTATATGGCCAGACCTTGCTCATGTATCCTGATGCACAGGAAGGGCTCATTTTTCTGTTTTTGCCCTTATTGCAGGCGGTGTTTAATCTTGCGGTTGGCGTATTACTTTATTGGCTGCAATACAGGCGCGTTGCAAAGGGCGTACCCGATGCGGCAGAATGTGCATAAAGGCTGCGTGCTCATTTAGCTGCTTCATTCATCTTCTGGAAAAGAATTCTTTTGCTGAAAACACTATTTCTATTTGCACTGACCGCTGTCGCTGAAATTGTTGGCTGTTATTTGCCTTATTTGTGGTTAAGGGCCGGTAAAAGTGCCTGGCTATTAGTACCCGCTGCACTCAGCCTGGCATTGTTCGCCTGGTTGCTGACGCTGCACCCAACGGCGGCTGGCCGTGTCTATGCCGCTTACGGCGGTGTCTATATCGGCGTTGCGATTATCTGGTTGTGGCTGGTGGATGGTATCAAACCTTCCGGCTGGGATATGCTGGGGGTGGTAGTCGCCATGGCGGGCATGGCCATTATTATGTTTGCGCCCAGGTCTGCATGAGTTTGTCGATCACTTTTCGTGTTGTATGTGTGGCGCTGATACTTGCAGGTTGTGCCGCCAAGCCGCCACTGGCAAGCTCTGAAGTCGTGGTGTTTGATTGCCAGAATGGCGAAGTATTGCGTGTACGCTTTCTGGCTGAACCTGCCAGCGCAGTACTGATGCGTGCGCAAAGTGAAATCAGCCTGCCGCAGCAATCCAGTGGTTCTGGGTTTATCTACAGCAACGGGCCGAATACCATCCGCGGTAAAGGCAATGCTTTGACGGTAGAGATTGGCCGTATGCTGCCTATTCAGTGCCAGGCCAGATAATCAAAGGCCTGCTCGGCAGGCCTTTGTGTGACATTAAAAGTCTATTGTTGCTGAAAGCAGGGCCGTGCGTGGGGCGCCCATGGTAATAAAGCTGCGCGATACCGAGTTCCAGTAGTTTTTATCCGCCAGGTTCATTACATTGGCGCGTAACGTTACTTTGTTGCCGGAGAGGTGTGTGACATAACGTACGCCTGCATCAAAGGTCGTCCAGCCTGGAATGCTTTGTGTATTGGCATTATCCGCTTGTGCTTCGCTAAAGCTGGAAATTCGGCCAGTCAGCGTTAAACCGGGGAGCGCATAAATATCATATTCGCCATTGATCACCACATTGACTTTAGGTACGCCAATCGCATCTTTGCCATTGTTGATGCCGTTGAGTGTTTTTGTTTGTTCTGCATCAATAAAAGTGACGCCGCCAAGTAGGCGTAGTCCACTCAAGGGTTGACCAAAGGTTGACAGTTCCAGACCACGGTTGCGCTGTTCGCCGTCATCGACCAGACGGCCGGCTGTAGTGGTAAAGACATTGGGTTGCGTAATCTGGAAAACGGCGGCAGTGACACCAAAGGTTCCCGCATTATATTTCACTCCAACCTCATGTTGCTTGGCGACAAATGGCGGCAACTGTTCGTTAGGGTTGGACGCTGTGCTGGGTGCAATGGCTCCTTGAGATAAGCCTTCACTGTAATTGCCATACAAAGAGTAATTGCCGAGTTTAACCAGCAGCGCAGTCGTTGGTGTGACTTTGCTCTCATCATAAGCATTTACTTTAGAGCCGTTGTTAAAAATCCCGCTGTAAAGTGTTTGCTGACGTGCACCCAAGGTGAGTAACACATTGTCTTGGACAAAACCGAAGGTGTTGATGAGCCCAATGCTGTTTAATTGCAAGTCGCCGTTTTGTGGAATCACGCCAAAATTGACCGTGGGTTTAGGCAGATTAGGGCTTTGATAGATATTGCCGGTGTATGGCGCCGTGGCATGTGCGACGGCACCCCCAGCGGTACGGTTAAAGTCGTTGTAGACAAGCGCATAATTGTTGCTGACACTGCCCAGTTGCTTAAAACCACGCAAACCTACCTCGTAGGTGTCAACCTCATACCAGCCTCGATAACCACCGACACGTGCGGTGAAGTCGCCCGCACTGTTGATGATGCGGCGTCCTTGTGAGCCCGCATAAAAATATTCTTCATTGCCTTTGGCTTGCCCGTAGTTAATGTAAGCGGTGAAGGCGGGCGTGAATTCGTATTCGAATTTTGTCATCCAGTAATGCGAGTCGCCTTTAAAAAACTCCCAGTCATTGACAAAGTTTTTATCATTTTGCGGTGCACGTGGGAGTGCAAAGCCAGAACCGTAAGTGATGTTGGCCGAATAGCCTCTGGTTAAGCGATCCTGGCTTGCCAGGTCAAAGCTGGCGGTGAGTTTTTCACCGCGATAATCTACGGCCAGAGAGCCGATATGCATGCGGTCTGACTGGCGGCTGATCGGGGTATCGCCATCACGTGCCAGCAGATTCAGGCGTACGCCCCAGGCATTGTCTTCACCAAATCGGCGACCCAGATCAAGGTGTCCGCCAAACTGGCTGTCTGAAATGTAACTGGCAGTAAAACGATTAAGCGGCGTGTCGCCCGCACGCTTGGAGACCAGGTTGATATTGCCACCCGTGACGCCAAATGGGCTGCTGCCATTGAGCATGGAAGCAGGGCCTTTTAATATATCGACCCGTTCATAGAAGTCAGGCGCAATACGGCGCAGGTCGGTCATGCCATATAAACCATTAATACCCACCTGGTTGGTAAATAAAGGAAATCCGCGAATATGGTAGGTTTCACTGTCGCCATATTCCGCCATGGCGCTGCGGGTAGAAGGATCTGCAGCAATAATATCAGCCAGGCGTCTTGCTTGTTGGTCAAGCACGAATTCTTCGGTGTAGCTTTGTGTGCTAAATGGGGTATCAAAAATATCGACATTGCCAAGAATACCCATACGGCTGGCTTTTGCCACTTGGCCGCCTGCAAAGGGCTGAGACAGGGTGTTAGTGGCGCGTGAGCGGCTTGCGCTGACACTGACTTCGGGTAAGGTGTCGGTGTGTGCAGCGATTGGCCTTGGCACAATAATGATGGCGCCATTCGTGGCTTTGGCTTCTAAAGCGGTATCTTTCAGCAATTGTTGCAGGGCTTGCTCGCGCGTTAACAATTTTTTGATGGCAGGCACCGTTTTGCCTTTGACCTGGTTTGCATCAAAGGTCAGGGTAATTGCTGATTGTTTTGCTAAGGCATTGAGAGCATCTTCAAGCTTGCCTGCTGGTAACTTGAAGTCAAATACCTGGTTCTCTTCGGCATAGGCCGCGTTGGAATAAGTGGCCGTGAAACCAGCACTCACACTTGCAATCAATGCCACATGCAAGGCAGTTGAAATATGTTTGCGGAAAAATGGTTTTTGTTGATGTGATTGCCCGGGCATTGCGTTAAACCTCTGTGAAAATGAGAGAAATAACCCTATGCCGAATAACTGAGTAAAAACCCGCAGATTTATTGGAATTATTTTTTTCTGATAAGCAATTGCCCGTGCTGCCGGGTGATGCGGATAGGCAAGGTGTGGCCCAATGTTTGTAAAGCATGTTCGGCCGGGTCATTACGATTGAGCTGAAATACGCCAGATACAACCAGGTTGCCGGTATTGTCTTCATAGCTTAGTGGTAGTGCCTGATAACGTGAGAGCTCGGTCATCAAGTGCTCTAAGCGCATTTGTTTAGCGATAATGACGCCATCTACCCAAGCCATTGGGTCAGAATGCGATGTCTCAGCTTTAATTGGTAAAGCGCTTGCCCCTTGCATGCGGTAGGTGTCATTGGCGTATGCTCTGACTTCTGGCTGCTGCGCGACATGCATGGCCACAATCCCCTCGGCCACATGCAGTTGAGTGGTGTTTGCTTGCTGGTATACCGAAAAGCGGGTGCCTATGGCTTCAAATTTTGCCTGCGCCGTATTGACCCAGAAGTGGCGACGTCCAAACAACGCGTCAGTATCGTGGCCGGTGATGAGATAGACTTCACCGTGGTTGAGCACAATTTCACGGTTCAACAGGGTGTAGCGTACATCTACACTGGAATTGGTATTCAGCATGAGTTGCGTGCCATCTGCCAGTTGGAACGTCGCGCGCTGACCAATGTGGGTGGCATAGTGTATTGGCTGTTGCCATGGCGAAACTTGATTGATCAGTAAGGCGGCTGCAAGCAGTGTGACCGTCGTCATCGCCAACGCTTTGAGTTTAGGTTTGCGCGGCCTTGCCGTGATAGTTTGTGCATCAGCACGCGTAATGGTGTTCGCGACAAGCTGCCTGGCGTGTGCTGGAATAGCTGTGAAATTTTGCTCCATGGCATGCAGTGTTTGCCAGGCGTGTTCATGCATGGGATCAAAAGCCCGCCATTCCTGAAAACACTCCTGGTCAACATCGCTTGCGGTGCCTGAATTTAACTTGACTGACCAGGCGATCAATTCATCCATAATGTCAGGGGGGATGCTGGCAGATGTACTGATTGGGCGAGCGTTGAGTGTAGACATGGGGCGTAGTTTGCTTGGGATGTATTAAGCGCGCGGCACGGTTAATAGGTGGCGTAGTGCCTCGGCCATGTAAGTTTCAACCGTACGCAAGGAAATACCGAGTCGCATTGCAATTTCAGGATAGGTCAGCCCTTCCAGTTTCGACAGTAAAAAAGCATTGCGCACATTCGGTTTTAGTCCACGGAATAAGAGATCTATCTGTAGCAGGATTTCAAGCATGGCAAGATGCTCTTCTGGGGAGGGCGCCAAGGATACTGGTAAATGCCTGATCGCGTCCAGATAGGCTTGTTCTAATGCGCTTTTACGAAATTGATCCACCATCAACCCATGCGCCACGGTGCTCAAAAAAGCCCGTGGCTCCTGAATGTGCGTCAATGTGGATGGTTTGGCAACCAGCTTCAGGAACGTATCATGTGCAAGATCATTCGCATGATGAACGCAGCCAAGACGTCGTTTTAACCAATTGACCAGCCAAGAGTGGTGCGCATGATAAAAAGTACGTAGTGCTTGTTGAGGAGGGGCATCCACTGCGGGCATGAGGGTTTGTTGATGTAATGATAACTATTCTCATATGATATGCATGGAGCATACGACTGTCAACCAAGCACGGGTGACAGGCATTCTGTATGATTGGCATCTATGATGATACGCATGCTTGTTTTTCTGTGGACATTACCAACGACCTTGATAGGCCTAGCTGCTGGTCTGCTGTGGATATTATTAGGGGCGAAGGTACGCATCAGCCATGGCGTGGTTGAGGTGCATGGTGGTCGAATGGCAACGTGTATGTTGCACCTGGGTGGATTCGCTGCCATGGCCTTGGGGCATGTGATTATCGGCTGTTCGCCTGGCGTATTGGATCAGTTGCGCACGCACGAACATGTGCATGTCAAGCAAGCTGAGCGCTGGGGGATATTGTTTATTCCAGCTTATTTGCTGGCAGGATTGTGGCAGCTATTGTGTGGCCGACATGCTTACTATGATCATCCGTTTGAGAGAGAAGCTTTTGCGGCAGAGCGCGCGGAAGGTTTTGCTTGTGATCAAAAAGGGGTTGAGTAGTGTTTTTGACGTAATAAAAAACGCCAGCTTGACTGGCGTTTTTTGGGTGCTAAATAAGCAACTAAATAAACAGGTTTAGTACAAACTTTCCCAGAATTTCCACCAGATCTTTTCATCTTCATTAATTTTGCCGGTGATCATCGGATTTTCAGGATAATTGGTTTTCAAAATACGCAGTGTGTCGCCTTTCAGGTCAGCCATATCCATCGCATCGTAGGCACTAATCATGGTCACCAGGGCGTCCTCCACTGAGCTGGAGTTCGGGTAGGTTTCCAAGACATATCTGGAGCGGTTGAGTGCTGCGACATAGGCTTTGCGTTGCATGTAGTAACGCGCCACGTGCATCTCGTGCATGGCCAAGGTGTTCACCAGATAAATCATGCGCTGGGTCGAGTCTTTGGCATAACGGCTGGTCGGAAAGCGCTCAACCAGTTCCTTGAATGCGTTAAATGACACGCGCAAGGTTTTCGGGTCGCGGTCGTTGATTTCCTGCTTGGTGTATTTCTCCATAATGCCGCGCTCGTTAAATGTCGCCAGACCTTTGAGGTAAAAGGCGTAATCGAGGTTAGGGTGGTTAGGGTGCAGCTTGATAAAACGGTCAACGGCAGATAAACACAGCACTGGCTCGGATTTTTTGTAATAAGCGTATGCCACTTCCAGTTGCGCTTGTGTCGCGTATGCGCCGTGCGGATAGCGTGCTTCCAGTTTCTGGAAATACTCAATGGCCTTGTCGTAGTTTTTGTCAGCCATTTTCTCCTGACCTGCAGCGTAGAGGCGTTGTTCTGCCCAGCCCTTGGTCTCATCTGGCGGATTCGGATTGCCGAAAATGGCACAAGCACTCAAAGCCAGCGCGGTGATCAAAATAAAAGCACGCGTGAACAGGGTGTTAAGCGGTAAAATGCGAAGCATGTTGTTTAATGTTGTTTTATCAAAGGAAACTCAGGGCATTATAACTGATGCTGTTTGAAAATATGAAAGAAAGCGCCTCCTTACATCTGGTCGTTCCTGGCAATCTTGGCGGGCAGCGTCTCGATCTGGCTTTGCAGCAAATGTTGCCGGATCATTCTCGCAGCCGATTACAGGCTTGGATCAAAGAAGGGCTGGTCTTACTGGATGGCAAAGCACCAACGGCTAAAACCAAAGTCTGGGGCGGTGAGACGCTGGTCGTCACGCCACCTAAAAATGCACAGGAAAACGCATTTGAGCCTGAAGATATTGACTTGGATGTTGTCTATGAAGACGATGCACTGATCATTATTAACAAGCCAGCCGGGCTGGTGGTGCATCCGGCTGCCGGTAACTGGAGCGGCACGCTGCTCAATGCTTTGCTGTTTCACTGGCCGTCACTCAAAGAAGTGCCGCGGGCAGGTATTGTGCACCGACTGGATAAAGATACCAGCGGCTTGCTGGTAGTGGCCAAAACGCTGGAAGCGCAAACCAGCCTGGTGCGCCAGTTGCAGGCACGTACGGTCAAGCGCGAATACCGCGCGATTGTGTGGGGGCAGTTGTGGCGCAACGGCAAGGTCGACCAGCCGGTTGGCCGCCATCCGCACCACCGCACCAAAATGGCGGTGATCCGTCGTGGCCGTCCAGCCATCACGCATTACGAAATCCTCGAGCGCTTTGGCACCAACACTTATCTGCGCTGTAACCTCGAAACCGGCCGTACGCACCAGATCCGCGTGCATTTGCAGCATCTGAAAGCGCCCATGGTGGGGGATCCGATGTATGGCATCGGCAATATTATTCCGCATAAAATGATGACGCCAGAACTGCGCGAGGTGATTGGTAGTTTTAAACGCCAGGCGCTGCATGCCATCAAGTTGGGCTTGATACACCCGGTCACCAATGAGCCGATGGAATGGCAGATTGAATTGGCCGACGATATGCGTGAGTTGCTCGAAGCCATGCGCGTGGTCAAGCCGGTGGAAGAACTGCCGCCCCCGGATTTTAATGTCGATGAAAATGGCCTGTTTGTCGGCGACGATGACGAAGATTGGGGCGACGACGACTTTGATGATGACGCCGAATTGGATGATGAGGATTGGGCTGACGAGGACGAATAATGACTGGCTTAGCATTCATCACGCCTGACTGGCCCGCGCCTGTCAATGTGAAAGCCTTGCAAACTACACGCAATGGTGGGGTGAGCATGGGCGTGTATGCCAGTTTGAATTTAGGCGATCATGTTAAAGACCAGCCACAGCATGTGGCAGCCAATCGACAATTATTGAGCACTTATATGCCCAGTGAACCGGTATGGTTGAACCAGGTGCACGGTGTGCGGGTGATTGACGCCGCTTTGTCCTCTTGCCTGGAAAGTGCAGATGCCAGTTTTACCGGTCGCCAGCAGGTGGTGTGTGTGACCATGACCGCAGATTGTTTGCCAGTGTTGCTCTGTGACCAGGCCGGTACTGCCGTGGCAGCCATCCATGCTGGCTGGCGCAGTTTGTGCGATGGCGTCATTGAGGCCACGGTAGCGGCCATGCCGGTGCCTGCTAATCAACTCATGGCCTGGCTGGGGCCAGCCATTGGCCCGGAAGCATTTGAAGTGGGCGGTGAGGTAAGGGCGCAGTTTATGGCGCAAGATACTCAAACCGAGCTTGCTTTTAAGGCCAAAGGCGATAAATGGCTGGGAGATTTATACACCATTGCCAGGCAGCGTTTGCAAACATTAGGCGTGACGCAGGTATATGGTGGCGGACGCTGCACCTATAGCGAGCCGGAGACTTTCTTCAGCTTCAGGCGTGATGGGGATACTGGCCGCATGGGTAGCTTTATCTGGCTTGAATAAATTTCTTGCCACAGAGGTCACAGAGCGCACAGAGAAAAGCACTTTTAGTGAAGCTGCCTAGGAGAGGCCACCATAAAGATGGTCTTTAGGTTTTCCTCTGTGTTCTCTGCGACCTCTGTGGCTAAACAACTAAAAAAGTCATTCTTACGATTCACTCACAGTATTTTATGAAACAGCATTTAATTTTTGATTTAGACGGCACATTGATTGATTCTGCGCCAAGCATCCTGCATTGTTTTGGCCTGGCGTTTAGCACCACCAATACGCCTTTGGCAGCACCGTTGACGCATGATGTGATCGGCCCGCCTTTGATGGAAACGCTGAAGCGGCTTTCAGGTAGCGAAGATGCTATTTTATTAAACACACTGGCGGCGGCTTTCAAGCAGCATTACGACAGCACGGGCTGTTTGCAGTCAGTGGTGTTTGACGGTGTGCCAGCGATGTTGCAGCAACTGCAAGCACAGGGCTACCAGTTATATATTGCGACCAATAAGCGCTTTTACCCGACCGAAAGAATCATGGCCCATCTTGGCTGGCAGGCATTTTTCACCGGCGTGTATGCGCTGGATTATTTTAACCCGCCACTTAAATCCAAAGCCGAGATGATAGGGCGCGTGGTGGCAGACAACGGTTTGGCGGTAGACGATTGTTTATATATTGGCGACCGTTTGGAAGACGGCATGTCAGCCGATGCCAATCAGATGGATTTTGCGCTGGTGAGCTGGGGCTATGCGGGCGATGTCGGCATGCGCAAACCACATTGGCATAGCTGCGCCAAGGTGCAGGACCTTGCTGGTTTAATCTCAACTTTATAGACTTTTTCATTATGCTCAAACGATTACGTGTTCGGCGCCATCCGGCAAGCTTTAGTACGGGTGTCGACCCTTTGTTGAGTGGTCAACGGGTCTGGCCGAATATCTTGCTGGTGGTTAGTCTGACGACATTAATCGCTGCGGGCATGTATCTGGATTGGGATGCCCGCGTATTAGCAGGCGTGGCCGTGCTGGTCGGTTTGGTATCCGGGCTGTTTGTATGGCTCGTAGGCCTGATCGGCCTGGTACCACTGATTGGTCCCATTATCGTGAAAGTGTTGAGTTTCGGTTTTATCTGGTTGCTGAATGCGATGGGTTATCTGGTTTCTTATGTCGCGATCCGGCGCGGCTATTCACGTGATGTGCTGACTTATCGCGGACTGACCATGGCCTTATTAATCGGTATTGTCATTGGCTATATCGTGGCGCAGTTTATTTAGCGCTTGATCGCCTGCTATAACCTTGGTTCTGGTAAAGGTTAACTATTTGTTTATGCTTTGTTTTTTTGATAACTCACGTATAATGCGCGCCTTCCAGCGATAAACACTGCATGATTGCCTTGACCACATTACTTTCTGACATTTCACCCTTTACCGGCATGGTGCTGGCTTGTTTGTTGGGCGGAGTCTTAAGCGTCTGTGTCGCAGCGATCTTTGCGCTCAATGCCAAAAAACATTGGGTGCCTTTGTTGGTAAGTTACGCCATTGGTGCCTTGCTGGCTGCGGTGTTTCTCGAAATCTTGCCGCATGCGATTGAAACCAGCCCCAATATAGAAGCGATGACCGCCACCATGTTGTTTGGCGTGTTGTTGTTCTTTACCCTGGAAAAACTGGTGCTATGGCGCCATTGTCACGGTGAGCACTGTGAAATGCATGCCATGCATGATGAAGCGCATTGCCCTGAGTTACATCCGGAACAGCAGGCAGGCAAGAAGCCACAAGGGGCGATCAAATTTAAATTGCCACAGGCTCAGCCAGCGCAGGTTGTTGGGCATCATCATGCCCATGCCCACGATGGCGGCCGCAGTGGCTTAATGATTATGGTTGGCGATACCTTTCATAATTTTGTCGATGGCATCCTGATTTGTGCGGCCTTTATGGTTGATATGCAAGTCGGGTTGGTGACGGCATTGGCGATTATTGCGCATGAGATTCCACAAGAGGTGGGCGATTTCCTGATTTTGCTGCACTCCGGCTACAGCAAGAAAAAAGCATTCTTGTTTAATATAGGGTCCAGTCTGGCCACCCTGGCAGGTGGTTTGCTGGCCTATCTGGCCTTAAACCTGGTGCAGCAATGGGTGCCGTATATCCTTAGTTTGGCTGCCGCCAGCATGCTGTATGTGGCCGTGGCTGATTTGATTCCGGGTTTGCATAAACGCACCGCGTTGCGCGATACCCTGAGTCAGTTATTGTTAATTGTGTTGGGTGTGGCGTCGGTCGCTGTCACCAAATGGTTGGTAGAAGGTTAAGAGAGAATCATTATGCAAAGTTCGCCTAAAGTCGGTTTTGTCTCGCTGGGTTGCCCAAAAGCCGGGTCTGACTCCGAGCGCATTTTGACCCAGTTGCGGGCCGAGGGCTATGAAATCAGTAATAGTTATGAGCAGTCTGACCTGGTGGTGGTCAATACTTGTGGCTTTATTGATTCTGCTGTGCAGGAATCGCTGGATGCAATCGGTGAGGCACTCAACAAGAACGGTAAAGTGATTGTGACTGGCTGTCTGGGCGCCAAAAAAGACGTCGTCACTGGTGCGCACCCCAGCGTACTGGCGGTGACCGGCCCGCATGCGCTGGAAGAAGTCATGGGCCACGTCCACACACATCTGCCCAAGCCACATGATCCTTATATTGACCTGGTGCCGCCACAAGGCATCCGCCTGACGCCTAAGCATTATGCTTACCTTAAGATTTCAGAGGGCTGTAACCACCGCTGCAGCTTCTGCATTATCCCGAGTATGCGTGGTGACCTGGTCAGTCGTCCGATTGGTGATGTACTCAACGAAGCCGAAAGCCTGGTCAACGCCGGTGTGTCCGAAATCCTGGTGATTTCACAAGATACGTCAGCGTATGGCGTGGATATGAAGTTCCGTAAAGGCTTCTGGAACGGCCGTCCGGTCAGGACCCATATGACTGAACTCAGTAAATCACTGGGCGAGCTGGGTGTGTGGGTGCGCTTGCATTATGTCTACCCTTATCCACATGTGGATGATGTGATTCCACTGATGGCGGAGGGCGCGATTTTGCCGTATCTGGATGTGCCGCTGCAACACGCCAGTCCGCGCATTCTCAAGTCCATGAAACGCCCGGCCAGTAGCGAAAATAACCTGGCGCGCATCAAGGCCTGGCGCGATATCTGCCCTGAAATTGCTATCCGTAGTACTTTTATCGTCGGCTTCCCGGGTGAAACCGAAGACGACTTTAAAATGCTGCTCGACTTTATGGAAGAGGCGCAGCTGGACCGTGTTGGTTGCTTTGCCTATTCTGCCGTCGATGGCGCGGTGGCGAATGCCTTGCCGGACCAGGTGGCTGAAGAAATCAAGCAGGAGCGTTTAAGCCGCTTTATGGAAGTGCAAGAGCGTATTAGTGCCGCTAAAGTAGCTGCCAAGATTGGTAGCCTGCAAACCGTGCTGGTGGATGAGCTGACTGAAGACGACGAAGGCAATGTCATTGCTATCGCGCGCACGAAAAGTGATGCGCCAGAAATTGATGGTATTGTTTATCTGCAGGATGCAGATGGCTTGAATCCGGGTGATTTTGTCGATGTGCAGATTGTGGACTCGCAAGGGCATGATTTGATCGGTGCGCCGCCAGAGGATTAATCAGCCAGGATGTTATCCGCTGGATCAAGTCGCAAAAAATGCCGCTATTGCGGCATTTTTTATTGTTGATGTCGCTTAGGCGATCACTGCTGGTCGTTCGCAATCGGCGCGCTCGGCAAATACATCTAGCGTAAACGGGCAGCGCTTGAGTTTTTGTTGTGCTGATTTGCGTTTGCCAGACTGTTGCAGGTTGACGTAAGGCGTTTGGCTTAAGCGCACATAGCCGGATTGCAGCAATTTGCTGGCCGTGGTCTCAAACTGGCTCAGTGGGTTATCCATATTTTGCAAGGTAATGCCTAGCTTGTGCACGGCGACCACATGGTAAATCGCATTGGTCTGGCCAGGTGCGGCAGGTTTACCATAAAGCTCGCCGACATGAATATCGTTGCTGAAAGTAGGGGATTGCGTCATGGCTGCATCATATCGCGTTTGCCTGCTGGCTTCAATCTGGTTGCGGCCATTTTGCACCAAGCTTAGGAGTCAGGCAGGAGTGCGGCTGCCATGTTAAAATGGCAGGCTTGAGCGTTCAGAGAGTCATCATGTCATCAGCTGTTAAAACCCGTTTTGCACCTAGCCCTACCGGATATCTTCATATTGGCGGCGCACGTACTGCCTTGTTTTCATGGGCATATGCCAAGCGCCATGGCGGGCAATTTATCCTGCGTATTGAAGATACTGATGTCGCACGTTCGACACCAGAGGCGGTACAGGCGATTCTGGATGGCATGGCCTGGTTGCAGCTGGACCATGACGAAGGTCCGTTTTACCAGATGCAGCGCATGGATACTTACAAGAAAATTATCCAGAAAATGCTGGATGAAGGCCATGCTTATTATTGCTATTGCAGCAAAGAAGAGCTGGATGCCTTGCGTGAAACGCAAATGCAGCAGGGCGTAAAGCCGCGCTATGATGGCCGCTGGCGCCCGGAAGCCGGCAAGACTTTGCCTGAAGCACCCAAAGATATCCCGCCAGTCGTGCGTTTTAAAAACCCGACTACTGGTGTAGTTGCATGGGACGATATGGTGAAAGGCCGCATTGAAATTGCCAATGCCGAGCTGGATGACCTGATTATTGCACGTGCTGACGGTACGCCCACTTATAACTTCTGTGTGGTCGTCGACGACTGGGAAATGGGCGTGACGCAGGTGATCCGCGGGGATGACCATGTTAACAACACGCCGCGCCAGATCAATATGTTGCAGGCTTTGGGCGCGCAAGTGCCTCAATATGCGCATTTGTCCATGATCCTCGGTGATGACGGCCAGAAATTATCCAAGCGCCATGGTGCCGTGAGTGTGATGCAGTATCACGAAGACGGTTATCTGCGTGAAGCGGTGCTTAACTATCTGGCACGCTTGGGCTGGTCACATGGTGATGATGAAGTATTCAGCATGGAGCAGTTCTGTGCGTGGTTCGATCTGGACCATATCACGCCTTCTGCGGCGCAGTTTAATACCGAGAAACTCAACTGGCTCAATGCACATTACATTAAAAGCTTGCCACTAGCGCAAATTGCGGACGAAGTGAAGCCGCGCCTGGCTGCGCTGGGTATCACGGAAACGCAGTCGCCGGACTTACTGGCGGTGCTGAATTTATACCGTGAGCGGGCTAACAACCTGAATCAACTGGCAAAGGAAATTGCGTTCTTCTACCAGATGCCTGTGATCAATGAAGCAGATGCGACCAAACATATCCAGGAAGAAACGTCTGCCTATATCGAAAGCTTTTTGCAAAAGACTCAAGATTCTGCCTGGACTGCCGATAACTTACACGATGCGCTAAATCAGGTCGTGGCTGAGCAACAGATTAAATTCCCCAAATTGGCCATGCCATTACGGGTCGCTTTAATCGGGATTGCACAGTCGCCCAGCATTGATCAGGTGATGTCGATATTGGGTAAAGAGGCCTGTTTGCAGCGTATTCGCGCATTATTTCCAAAAAAATAAGGTGCGGGGATTGAAATTGGAACAAATTAGTACAATCATAGTCATTATGAGGGATTGGTGTTCAAGATAATAAAACTCCAATACGATTAAAACAAACAAGGAGCAATTCTATGAATAATAAAGGCCAAATGTTACAAGACCCTTTTCTGAACGCCTTAAGAAAAGAACACGTGCAAGTGTCTATTTATCTGGTTAATGGTATCAAGTTGCAAGGTCAGGTTGACTCTTTTGACCAATATGTGATTTTGTTAAAAAATACAGTGACCCAAATGGTTTACAAGCACGCGATTTCAACCATCGTTCCAGCGCGTCCAGTCAGTTTGGCGCCACACGAAACAGCACAAGAATCTTAATGCATGTTTGATAGGCCAAGCGGCGGAGATGCCGTCGTTCTGGTCAGCGTCAATTTTGGTGATGCTGACTACGAAGAAAGTTTGCAAGAACTCCGCCACCTCGCCGGCACTGCCGGATTGAATATCTCAGCGACGCTGGAAGGCAAGCGTCAGGCACCCGATCCCAAATATTTTATCGGCTCTGGTAAGGCAGATGAGCTCAAGGCATTGTTGGCCGCGCACGATAGCAAAGTGGCTGCCTTTAACCATGATTTGAGCCCGTCGCAGCAGCGCAACCTCGAAAAACTGCTCGAAGCACGCGTTGTTGATCGCACCGGTCTCATCCTGGATATTTTTGCCCAGCGTGCGCAGTCGCACGAGGGTAAGTTGCAGGTAGAGCTGGCGCAGCTGGAGCATCTGTCTACACGGCTGGTGCGTGGCTGGACCCACCTTGAACGGCAAAAAGGTGGTATCGGTGTGCGCGGCGGTCCAGGTGAAACGCAGTTGGAGCTGGATAGACGTATGCTGCGCGTACGCGTCAAGCAACTGCGTGAAAAACTGGACAAACTCAAACAGCAGCGCGGGATGCAGCGGCGTGCACGCAAACGCTCCAACCTGATGACCGTGTCTTTGGTCGGCTATACCAACGCTGGTAAATCGACCTTGTTTAACCGTTTAACGCATTCTGGCGTCTATGCGGCAGATCAGCTATTTGCCACGCTTGATACCACTTCACGCAAAATGCATCTGCCTGATGGCTATCCGGTGGTGCTTTCAGACACGGTTGGTTTTATCAAGCATTTGCCCACCACACTGATTGAAGCCTTTGGTGCGACGCTGGAAGAAGCGGCACAAGCAGATTTATTGCTGCACATTGTCGATGTCGCCAGCCCTAACCGCGATAATCAAATTGAGCAGGTCAACATTGTGCTGAACGAGATTGGTGCCGCCAATGTCCCACAGGTTCTGGTGTTGAACCAGATAGACCGCATGGGCATGGCGCCAGGAATTGATAGAGACGAGTATGGTAACATCCGTACAGTGCGCGTCTCGGCTAGAGAAGGCACTGGTATTGATGATTTACGCCAGGCGTTGTTGGAGCATCAGCAATATTTGAAAAAACTGAGCACTGAAGAGCGTGCTTATGTTTAAAAGATCAAAAAAAACACGGAGTACTAGCATGAGAAAATTCCCCGGCTTTTGGAATAAGAATAACGAAGGCCCGCCTGACCTGGATGAGGTATTCAAGGATTTGAATCAAAAGCTGAATCGTTTGTTTGGCAACAAAGGCGGACAGGGTGGCCCACGTGGCACCTCACCTGCACCGCAACCATTGCCAGTGGCGCCTATTTTAGGCCTGGTCGCGCTCATTTGGCTGGGCTCTGGCTTTTATATTGTTGATCAGGGTTCGCGTGGTGTGGTATTGCGTTTCGGCCAACATGTTGAGACCACCATGCCTGGTCCTCGCTGGCATTTGCCGTTCCCGATTGAAACCATCGAAAACGTTAACCTGGAGCAGGTGCGTACCATTGAAATGGGCTATCGCTCATTTGAAGGTGAGTCTGGCCGCAGCAAAGAGCTCAGAGAGTCTTTGATGCTGACCGATGATGAAAACATCATCGACTTGCAAGTTGCGGTGCAATATAACCTGAAGTCTGTTGAGGATTACCAGTTTAGCAACCGTTCGACTGAAGAAAGCGTACGTGGCGTAGCAGAAACCGCGATTCGTGAAATCGTCGGTAAAAGCAAAATGGACTTTGTGCTATATGAAGGCCGTGATGATGTGGCTGCTAAAGCCAAAAAGCTGATGCAGGACATGCTGGACAGGTATAAATCCGGCATCAATGTGGTTAACGTGACCATGCAGAATGCGCAACCACCAGAGCAGGTGCAAGCCGCGTTTGACGATGCAGTGAAAGCCAAACAGGATCTGGAGCGGCAGAAGAATGAAGGCCAGGCCTATGCGAATGACGTAATTCCTAAGGCGCGAGGCACTGCCTCTCGTTTGACCGAAGAGGCGGCAGGGTATAAGTTGCGTGTAGAAAACGAAGCCAAAGGTAATGCTGACCGATTCGAGCAGGTGCTGTCGCAATATAACAAAGCGCCGGAAGTGACACGCCAGCGTCTGTATCTGGATGCGCAAGAGCATATATTAGCCAATACCAGCAAAGTGCTGGTAGACCAGAAGGGTGGCAATAGCCTGCTGTATTTGCCGCTGGATAAACTCATGACCATGAGTGGTGCAGGCAATAATGCGGCATCTGCACCTGCGACAACGGCTGACAAGCCTGTGCAAGAACCACAAGCCGACGCAAGCACCTCGGATCGCTCGCGTGATGCGATGAGAAGCCGCGATCGTGAATATCGCTAGATTGCCCTGAAGGAATATACATTATGAGAAATATTGGAAGTCTGTTAATCGGGGTGTTTGTTCTACTGGTGATCATTACCTCTTCGGCCTATACCGTTGACCAGCGTGAATATGCACTGGTGTTCCGTCTGGGTGAGATCGTGTCTGTCAAGAGCGAGCCCGGCCTCTACTTCAAGATGCCTATGGTGGAAAATATCCGCTATTACGACAAACGCATTCTGACCCTGAACTGGGAAGAGCCAGACCGCTTTATTACCAGCGAGAAGAAAAACGTCTTGGTGGATTCATTTGTGAAGTGGCGCATTGTTGACCCATCCAAATACTATGTGTCTGTGCGTGGGGATGAAGTCCAAGCTGAGCGTCGCCTGTCGCAAATGGTGAATGATGGTTTGCGTGCCGAGTTTGGTAAGCGCACGATTCATGATGTGGTATCTGGTGAGCGTTCCGAAATCATGGAGATTCTGCGTCAGCGTGCCGACAAAGAAAGCCGCCAGATGGGTATCCAGATTCTGGATGTACGTTTGCGCCGCGTCGACTTGCCAAAAGAGGTGAGTGAGTCTGTGTATCAGCGTATGGAAGCCGAGCGTAAGTCGGTGGCCAACGAGTTGCGTTCACAAGGTGCAGCGGCGGCTGAAAAAATCCGTGCGGATGCCGACAGACAGCGTGAAGTGATTATTGCCGAAGCTTACCGTGATGCGCAAAAGGTCAAGGGCGAGGGCGATGCCAAGGCATCTGAAGTTTACGCACAGGCATTCGGTAAAAATCCCGAGTTCTATGCTTTTTACCGCAGCCAGGAAGCTTATAAAAACAGCTTCAAGAGCAAGTCTGACGTGATGGTCATCGATCAAAGCTCTGACTTCTTTAAATATATGCGTAGCAGTGGCAAGAAGTAATTTCTTGCCTGTGGCTGCTTAGCTGACTTGTCGATGAACTGGTGGTGGCTGATTGGTGGTGTATTGCTGATTGAAGGCTTGATGCCACTACTGTTTACCCGCGCATGGCGTCAAACATTTGAAAAGCTATTGCAGTTGCAAGATGGCCAGATACGCTTTGTTGGCTTTGCCTCTGCGGCGATCGGGCTGTTTATTTTGTGGCTGAATCGCTAAATACCCAGTTGACGTAAAAAAAGCACGCATGATAGCGTGCTTTTTTATTGGTTTTCTACGCAAGACCTGAAGATCGCCATTGCTAAAGCCGTGCTTTAGATAGGGGTTTGCGGGTATAATGGCGGGATGCATAATTGGTTACTTCCTGAATATATTGAAGACGTATTACCTGCTGAAGCGGCGCGTCTTGAGTCTTATCGCCGACAATTGCTGGACTTGTTCCGCGTCCATGGTTACCAATATGTGGTGCCGCCGATGATGGAATACGTGGAGTCTTTATTGACCGGCACTGGCCATGATCTGGACATTGCAACCTTTAAAGTGGTCGACCAGTTAACCGGGCGCCTGATGGGCTTGCGTGCGGATACGACACCACAAGCTGCGCGAATTGATGCACATATGCTGAACCATCAAGGCGTTTCGCGCCTGTGCTATGCCGGTACGGTGTTACGTACCAAGCCCGATGGCCTGGCACGCACACGTGAGCCATTGCAATTAGGCGCTGAGCTGTATGGTCACGCCGGGATTGAGAGCGATATTGAAGTGCAGCGACTGATGGTGAAAGCCTTGCAGTTGTTAGGCATGCGCACTTTGTTCGTAGACCTGAGTCACGCAGCGGTTTTTGCCAGCCTGTCGCATATGGCACAGTTGGGTGTACAGCAGGAGCAGGCGTTGCAGGCGGCTTTACAGGCAAAAGACATCACATTGGTAGAGCAGTTAGTCATTAATTTGCCTGAAAAATCCCGCCAGGCTTTTATTGCGCTGACGCAGTTGAACGGTGGTATTGAGGTGCTGGATCAAGCGCGTGATGTATTGCCTGAATCTGAAGAGATTGAGCAGGCTTTAAGTGAGTTGGAAGCCGTGGCCAAAACGCTGACCACCGATGATGTCACCGTCACCATTGATTTGAGCGAGTTGCGTGGTTATCACTATCACAGCGGCATGGTGTTTGCGGCATACGCCAAAGGCTATGCAGGCCCGATCGCATTGGGCGGGCGTTATGACGAAGTAGGCGCGGCATTTGGGCGTGCGCGTCCGGCAACCGGATTTAGCCTGGATTTGCGTGGCGCATTGCAAGCATTGGGCCCGGCAACATTGCATAAAGGGATTCTGGCGCCGGTGGCTACAGAACCCGAATTATTGTCACTGATAGATACCTTACGTTCTCAGGGGCAGATTGTGGTGGAAGCATTGCCCGATATGCCTGTGAACTATCCTGAATTGGCCTGTGACCGCACTTTGCAAAAAGTAGATGGCCACTGGCAAGTGGTGGCTGTGTAACACAGCGCACCCTTTTTTGTTTTTACAAGATATTGATTGAACATGACACAATTTAAGCAAGCAAAAAACGTCGTTGTGATTGGCACCCAATGGGGCGACGAAGGTAAAGGTAAAATCGTAGACTGGTTGACGGATCACGCCCAGGGCGTGGTGCGCTTTCAGGGCGGTCATAACGCCGGTCATACCTTGGTCGTTGGTCAGGGCGCTGCACAAAAAGTGTACAAGCTCAACCTGGTGCCTTCAGGCATTGTACGTGATGGCGTCAATTGCTATATCGGTAACGGTGTGGTGCTCGATACTACGCATTTGCTGCATGAGATTTCTACCTTGGAGCAAGGCGGCCTGGATGTTAAAAACCGCCTGAAAGTCAGCCCTGGCTGCCCATTGATTCTGTCACATCACGTTGCTGTTGACTTGGCACGTGAAGCCAAGCGTAGCGCCGAGAAAAAGATCGGCACCACCGGTAAAGGCATCGGCCCTGCTTATGAAGACAAAGTCGCTAGACGTGCTTTGCGTGTGTACGACTTGTTCCATCCGGAACGCTTTGCCGAAAAATTACGTGAAGTCATGGACTACCATAACTTCGTATTGACTAATTACCTGGGCGCAGCGGCTGTCGACTTTCAACAGCAATATGACGCCAGCATGCAACACGCAGTCGCGTTGAAACCTATGGTGGCCGATATTTCAGCAGCTCTGTACGACGCCAATGCGCGCGGCGAACACCTGTTGTTTGAAGGTGCGCAGGGCACCTTGCTCGACGTTGACCATGGTACGTATCCTTATGTGACATCCAGTAACTGTATCGCTGGCCAAGCCTCAGCGGGTACCGGTGTCGGCGCCAATATGTTGCATTACGTGTTGGGTATCACCAAAGCCTACACCACCCGCGTGGGTGGCGGTCCGTTCCCGAGTGAGCTGGATATCGATACCGAAGGCGCGCCTGGTCACCAGATGTCTAACAAAGGCCAGGAAATCGGTACCGTGACACGTCGCAAGCGTCGTTGTGGCTGGTTTGATGCCGCCGCTTTGCGTCGCTCAGCCCGTATCAATGGTTTGACAGGCCTGTGCATCACCAAACTGGATGTATTGGACGGCATTGAGTCACTGGATATTTGTACGGGTTACAAACTGGATGGCAAAATCGTTGACATGCTGCCGGTTGGCGCTGATGATGTCGCGCGTTGTGAGCCTATCTACGAAACTGTACCGGGCTGGACTGAAACGACTTTTGGCGCAAAAACCTGGGATGCACTGCCTAAAAATGCACAGCATTACCTCAAGCGTCTGGAAGCTGTCTGCGGTGTGCCGATTGCGATTGTGTCTACCGGCCCAGAGCGTGACGAAACTATTGTCCTGCAACATCCTTTTGCTTAAGCATAAGAGTCCGTTGATATGAGTGCACAACGACTGGCCTGGGCAATTACGGGTTCTGGCCACTACTTGCGTGAATCATTGGCCATTCTGCAAACCTTGCAGGATGTGGATATCTATCTTAGTCGCGCTGCGTCTGAAATCATCCAGCAATACGGGTTCCAATCCGCGTTGGAAGCCACGGGTCACAAGGTTTATCAGGACAAAACGGCCAGCAGTGTGCCAGTCGAGCGCTTTTATGAAGGTGTATATCACACACTGGTGGTTTCGCCAGCGACCTCTAATACCATCGCCAAAATGGCCTACGGATTTTCTGACAGCCTGGTGACCAACCTGTTCGCGCAAGCGGGTAAAACACGTGTACACAGCATTTTGTTTGCTTGTGATACTGCCCCAGAGCTGGAATCTGAAGCGCCGCGCGATCATGTCGTCAAAGTATTCCCGCGCCAGATTGACCTCGACAACGTGGCTAAGTTAAAGCAGTTTGCTGATACCACGGTGGTCGAGGATATGGCTGCTTTGCAAAATGCCATTATGCAGCGATTGGCTGCATGCCATGATCTGCATTTGCACGATGGCATACAGGTGCTAGATACGCTCACAGAGTAAACCCATGACACGGCTGCTGTTCCTCACCGGAAAACTGGCAGAACACAGTCTGCGCCAAATATTGCAGTCCATTCAGGCTGACAGTAAACAGTCTCCTTTCGAGTATGAAGTCAAACAAATTGGCGTGTCTGTTGCTGCTTTGATGACGCCGCCTTTAATTGCACGACGTCTGGCAAAAGTGGAGAATATAGACAAGGTCATTTTGCCTGGCTTATGCCAAGGCGATTTGGCACTGCTTGAGGCGCAATGGGGCGTGCCGGTGGAACGAGGACCAAAAGACTTGAAAGATTTGCCACAATACTTTGGCCAGCAAGGTAAAGCGCCAGACCTGACGCAACATAGCGTCACCATTTTTGCTGAAATTGTCGATGCACCAGACCTCACTGTTGCGCAAATTGTGGCTAAGGCCAGCCATTTTCAGCAACAGGGTGCGGACGTTATCGACCTGGGCTGTCTGCCGGGCAAGGCATTTGCCCATATGACAGACGCAGTACAGGCACTGAAAACGCAAGGTTTTCAGGTCAGTGTAGATTCCATGCGCGATGAGGAGTTACTGGCGGCGGGGAAGGCGGGTGCCGATTACCTGCTGAGTTTGCATGAAAAGAATTTGTGGATTGCTGATGAAGTCGCGGCCACGCCGATCTTAATTCCGGCAGTACCTGGCAGTTTTGCCAGCTTGCAACGTGCGATTGAGCATTGCTTAAAGCGCGGCCGACGTTTTATTGCTGACCCGATTCTGGATCCTATTCATTTTGGGCTGACTGACTCCATTGTGCGCTATCACAAATTGCGCAAAAAATACCCGGATATTGCCATCATGATGGGCGTAGGCAACCTGACCGAGCTGACCGATGCCGATACTACTGGCGTCAATGCCTTGTTGTTTGGCATGATCAGTGAGTTGAATATCAACGCCGTACTGGCAACGTCAGTGAGTCCACATGCCAGCGAAGCCGTGGCTGAGGCAGATGTGGCGCGTCGCGTCATGTATCGTGCCAGCCAGGATAAGCGCCTGCCGCGCGGCTATTCGAATGGTTTGCTTGGCTTGCATGACCGCAAACCGTTCCCTTATAGTGCTGAAGAAATCATGGCAATGGCAAGCCAGATCAAAGACCCCAGCTTTCGCATTATGGTGAGCGAGCAGGGTGTGCATGTTTATAATCGGGATGGCATTCAGCACGATACGGATCCATACCGTTTTTATCCGACATTAAATGTGCAGGATGACGCATCGCACGCGTTTTACCTGGGCGTTGAACTGGCACGCGCGCAAATCGCCTGGCAGTTGAAAAAGCGCTATGTACAAGACGAGTTGCTGGAGTGGGGCGTGGCCTCGCTGCAACAAAACAAGAAAGCCAAAGTAGCCCACCGCGAGGCCTCTATCCAGGAACGTCTGGAAAATGCGCGCACCAAATCTAATGACAATACAACGCCTGATAGCCCTACATCGGGCACGGAATAATTTTCATGATTTATGAAACGATAGTGACTAGCTGTTCGGTGGATGGTGATGTGCATGTCGCACCATTTGGTATTCAATGGCATGAGGGCAGAGTACTCATCATGCCTTTTAAACCGTCTACTACTTTGCAGAATATCTTGCAGACCGGCTTTGCTGTCCTGAATCTAACTGACGACGTACGCGTGTTTGCTGCGGCAATTGCCAGGAAAACCGCCTTTGCTACCGAGGCGATCGCTAGCGGTCAAGGCGTCAGGCTCAAAGATTGTTTGGCGCATCATGTACTCAGTTTGCAGCAGATTGAAGAGGATGATGTACGTCCAAAATTGTGGATGCAAGTAGTGGAAAGTGCATCGCACGCACCATTTATGGGATTTAACCGCGCACAGGCAGCGGTGATTGAATTGGCCGTGCTGGTCAGCCGTTTGCATATGTTGCCGGTTGAAAAAATCAGCCAGGAAATGCAGTACCTGCAAATCGCCATTGATAAAACGGCCGGGCCACGCGAGCAAGAAGCCTGGCAATGGCTGGTCGATTGCGTTAACAACCACTTGGCGCAACAAAGCGGCATGCAACAAGCGTGAGTCAGTCTATGCAAGTACTCGTGAGTGTGAGTTGCGTTGCCGAGGCACAACTAGTGTTGTCTGCCGGAGTACCATTAATCGATCTCAAAGACACCAGCCATGGTGCGCTAGCGGCATTGGAGATAGATCGTTCAACCGCGATTATTGAGGCGATTCTCCAGCATAGGCAACAAACTGCGGCGACAGATATTGTCATCAGCGCAACGGTGGGCGATCATGGTGGCACGGTTGATGACCTCAGGCAGATGATTACAAGCCGCCTGCAAATCGGGGTTGAGGTGATCAAGTTGCCAGAAGCTATCTGGGCTGAATCTCTCTATCAGCCAACAATTGTTGCCTTGCTTGCGCAGGGCCTTAAATTGATTGCTGTGATGCATCCTGACAGCCTGATGGCTGCCAATATGCAACAGCGACTACACGCTTTGGCGCAACAAGGTTATTGGGGCGTGATGGTGGATACGACACAAAAATCACGCGCATTGCTAGATATCGTACCTATCGCTGCGCTCGCTGATTTTGTGCGGGCGGCAAAATCAGCACGCTTATTCGTCGGCATAGCTGGCGGATTATTGCTGGCGCATATCGAGCCGCTGTCTACATTGGCGCCAGATTATCTGGGATTTCGCAGTGGTTTGTGCGAAGGCGCACAAAGAGCACAAGGCTTATTGGCAGAGCGCGTGCACGCGCTGATTGCAAGAGTGTCAGAAATTTGTTGAATAATTGGTCTCAAACCTAATAAATACGCCTTTGAGATGGCGCTTAGGGTTGCGTCTGTAGCGACCTTTGCGTATAGTTCAATTTGTAAGTTTTTTCAAAGATGTGGCAAAAAAGCCCAATAACGAAGGAGTCGATGAATGAAAAAAAGTTTTTTAGGCTTGGCAATTGCTTCTGCATTTGTGTTTGCATCGCAAGTTGCACAAGCTGAAGACATGTACCGTGGCGCTTGGTATGTTGTTCCAGGTGCAACCTACATGAACACTGACAATGATCTCGAAGCTGACAATGGCCGTGGCGGTTTTCTGTCTATCGGTAAAGAGCTGAGCGAGCACTGGGACATTCAAGGTCGTTTGGGCTACAACCGTGCTGATAATGATCTTGCCGGTGTGAGTGGTAAATACAAACAAACAGCTTTAGGTCTGGATGCATTGTATGTATTCAGCCGCGAAAAATTCCGTCCATTCCTGTTGGCAGGTCTTGGCGCAGCACGTAATGATGTTGATTACTCTGCTCCTGGTGCCGATATTGATGGTAAGAAAAATTCCTGGATGGCCAATGTAGGTTTGGGTGCTCAATACTTGTTTAACGATAAGTTCGGTATTCAAGCTGATTTGCGTCACCAGTGGAGCCGTGCAAAAGTTGATATCGCTGGCGTAGGTAGCGACACAGAAACGATTGGTAATACTTTGTTTAACTTGGGCGGTATCTTCCGCTTTGGCGCACCAGCACCAGTGGTTGCAGAGCCAACACCAGAGCCAACACCAGCACCATTGGCTGCGGTTGAGCCAGCACCGGCACCAGCGCCTGCTCCAGTGGCACCTGCTCCAGTATGTAAGCCACAAAACGAAACAGTAACCGTAAGCGCTGAAAAACTGTTTGGTTTCGACAAAGCTAACCTGCGTGAAGAAGGCCGTAAAGTTCTGGAAGAAACAGCTGCCAAGATCAAGGCTAACCCAGAAATTACTGCTGTGATCGTTACAGGCCACACAGACCGTATCGGTTCTGACGCTTACAACCAAAAGTTGTCTGAGCGTCGTGCTAAGCAAGTAGCTGATTACCTGATCGCTCAAGGTGTTGATAGCAATATCATCACTTCTGAAGGTAAAGGTAAAACTGAGCCAGTGGTTCAATGCGATGGCAAAAAAGTAAGCAAAAAATTGATTTCTTGCTTGCAACCAAACCGCCGCGTTGACATCCGCGCTGAAGGCACCAAACAAGTTGGTTGCCAATAATCAGAACTAGCTTCTGAATAAAAAGCCACGCGTCAGCGTGGCTTTTTTTATGCCGGTTGTTTTGAGTCAGCCTTTTGCATGACTGGCTCAGTTATAATTCTGCAATGGTTGATACACACTTTATTATTAAAGCACGCTGGGTGATTCCCATAGATGCGAACGTAGACGCGAACCATACCCTCTTAGAGCAGCATGCAGTGTTGGTGGAGGCCGGGCAAATTAAAGCCATTGTGCCCAAGACTGATATCCCGGCATGGGCTGCTGATTGGCCAGTGGTTGACTGCTCCCAGCATGTATTGATTCCAGGGTTGATTAATCTACACGCACACAGCAGCATGAACCTGTTAAAGGGATATGCTGACGATTATGCACTGATGCCCTGGCTCAATGAGCATATCTGGCCGGCAGAAAAGCAGTGGGTATCTAAATCGTTTGTGCATGATGGTAGCTTGCTGGCCTGTGCAGAAATGTTGAGTGGCGGTGTGACCACCTTCAATGACATGTATTTCTTCCCGCAAGCTACGATTGAGGCGGTGAAGCGAGCAGGCATGCGTGCCCATATTGGTCTGACCGTATTAGATTTTCCGACCAATTACGCAGCAACGGCTAATGATTACATCCGGCTAGGCACCGAGGTGCGGGACCAATATAAAGCCGATCCGCATATCAGCTTCTCGTTTGCGCCACATGCCCCTTATACCGTGAGTGACCAGACCTTTGAGCAAATCTCAACCCTGTCTGAACAGCTAAACCTCGGTATTCATACCCACTTGCACGAAACACAGGCCGAGATCGCGCAAAGCTTGGAGCAATATGGCATCAGACCATTGCAACGTTTGCGAGCGCTGGGTGTGATTGGCCCAGCCACCGTATTGGCGCATGGTGTGCATCTTGAAACACAAGAGCTCGAATCATTATCGACATTAGGTGCACATATCGCGCATTGCCCGAGTTCAAATCTTAAACTGGCCAGCGGCATTGCGCCGATCGCCGCTGCATTAAGGGCTGGTATCAATGTCGGTTTGGGCACGGATGGTGCCGCCAGTAATAACCGCGTCGATATGTGGCAAGAAATGCGCACGGCGGCATTACTTGCCAAAGTCGCTGATCAGAATGCAGAAGCCTTGCCTGCTTATCAGGCATTGGAAATGGCTACCTTGCATGGTGCACGTGCTTTGGGCTTGCAAGACAGGATTGGTAGTATTGCAGTCGGTAAACAGGCTGACCTGGTGGCAGTAAGACTGGACGATTTAAACAGTTTGCCTTGCTTTGATCCCATTTCACATTTGGTTTACGTCGCGGGGCGCGAGCAGGTCACGCATACCTGGGTAGATGGTGAGTTACGTTATCAGCGCACCGTTGACGGTCAAAGCCAGTTTGCAGGCATGGAAGCTGAAGAATTACGGTCTATTGCATTGCAGTGGCAACTCAAGCTGCAATCCGCGCATAGCTAATCGCAGCAAATAAAGATCAAGCAAAAGGAGTGAGCATGGCGAATGTAGAAGCTGCAGAGGTAAACAAGTTTGCAGAGTTGGCGCATCAGTGGTGGGATACGCAAGGGGTATTCAAACCATTGCATCAACTGAATCCATTGCGCCTGGATTATATCGATAGTCGCGCGCACCTTGCAGGTAAACAAGTACTGGATGTGGGCTGTGGCGGTGGCATTTTAAGCGAGTCTATGGCACAGCGCGGCGCGCAGGTCACCGGCATAGACCTGGCAGAGAAATCTCTGCAGGTGGCGCAACTACATGCTTTGGAAGCCGGTGTGGCGCTTGAGTATCGCAATGTCGCGGTTGAAGCTCTGGCGCAAGAAAAGCCGCAGGCTTTTGATGTAGTGACCTGCATGGAAATGCTGGAACATGTACCGGACCCTGCCAGTGTTGTGCGTGCCTGTGCCGCCTTGGTGAAACCAGGTGGTCATGTTTTCTTCTCGACCTTAAATCGTAATGCCAAGGCCTATTTGATGGCGGTGGTTGGTGCAGAATATGTGCTGAATTTGCTGCCAAAAGGCACACATGATTACAGCAAGTTTATCAAACCTTCCGAATTAGCGGCATGGATGCGTCAATCGGGGCTAGAGCTGCAGCATCAAACTGGCTTGACTTATCATCCCTTCAGTAAACAGTATGCGCTGACGGTAGATACCAGCGTGAATTACATGCTGCACGCGATTAAAGAAGTCTAACAGGAAGTGAAATGCAAGCTGTATTGTTTGATTTAGACGGGACGCTGGTTGATACCGCCCCGGATTTGGGTTACGCCCTGAATTTGCAACGTGAACGTCATGGCCTGGATTTTTTACCGGATGCCACCATACGCCCGTATGCCTCACATGGTTCACGTGGCTTGCTTGAAATCGGCTTTGGCTTATTGCCTACCGATGCTCATTTTGAAGCCATGCGTACGGAATATCTGGACTTGTATACGCAAGTGATGACGCGTCAACCTGTATTGTTTGACGGCATGGCCGAGGCCTTGCAGGCGATTGAGCAACGCGGCTTGCGTTGGGGCATCGTCACCAATAAACCACGCCGCTTTACCATGCCGATGGTGGCCCACATGGGGCTGGATGTCCGTGCCGGGGCCGTGATCAGTGGCGATGATGCGCCACAACCCAAACCCTCACCACAAACCCTGCTGCTGGCCTGCGAGCGTATGAATATAGATCCGCAAACCGTGTTGTATATTGGTGATGCCGAGCGTGATATACAAGCTGGCCAGGCGGCTGGCATGAAGACGCTGGTGGCTTTGTTTGGCTATTTGGCAAGCACCGACAACCCACAGGCGTGGGGTGCCGATGGCTGCATCCAGCAGCCTCAGGATTTGCTCGCGTATTTATAATCGCTGATCTGCACCTTACTTGCGTGCGCTGCTCAGCACAGCCATGGCCGCAATATTAATATCCGCGACCAGGATGCTTTCCAGCGTGCCTTGTTCATTGATAATTGGTAATGATACCGTGAGGCAGAAGTCTTCAGTCGCCGTAGACAGGTAAATGGTGGAAATATAAGGCGCATGTGACTCAGCCACTCTCTGGTAATACGCTTGCTGGCTGCGGTCTATGCCAGCACCGCCTGCCTTGATTTTTCCATACATATTCGGGTTGATCCAGTTGGCGTAACGTTGCACGCCATTCGGTTCGAGCTCAAATATCACTTCAAAATAAGGGAATTCGGCAAAGCAGCTATCCAGATCATGTGACCCTGTTGAGCGCTGGATTTTCAATAACGATTGCAGGGCGGATAAGGCTCTCTGTTGCCAGTCAGAGTAAAACTCTTTTTTAGGCAAAATGGTTTGTGGCGGCGTATCTTCTACCACCACGATACTGCCAAGATTGGCTTTGCCGATTTTCTTCAGCACGGCCGCTCGCTCGGCAGCCATAACGCTATTCTCCAGCAAGCCTTGTTTGCCATTCACCACCGCGATAGACACGCTGGCGACAGGGTGGTCTTTACCATCTTCGGTCGTGAAAAATCCACGCTCAAGGTCACTGGCATCGTACAGGTGAACTGCTAGGGCCTGGAACTGGCTAATAATGTGCAGCAGGATATCGGTGAGTGTCGGGGCATTGTGATCGTAAATCAGCACAAAATCATCGCCGCCAATATGACCGACCATGACGCCGGTTTTGTCTTGAAATTCCTGGCGGATGATTTCAGACAATAATCGGATCATGGCATCGCCACGGATGAAGCCGTAGCGATCGTTGTAAGCCTTAAAGTGATCCAGGTCGATATACACTAACTGCGTATTGGGGTTGTTACGCAAGCTATTGTCCAGGGTCTGTCTTAAGGTCGGCCCGGTAGTCAGATGGCTCAGCGGGTGTAAATTGCCGGTGGAGGCTTTACGGCTGATCAACTGGGCCATGATTTCCATGGGTTGCAGGATGCCGACATAGGCACCTTCTTCGTTCACCGTAATCCATATATCAGTATTGGCGCGATCGAGATAAAACAGTCGCGCAAGCACAGAGGAGGGGATGAGGTGATTAATCACCTTAGGCAGAGGGTCGCAGCATGCGCCTAGTCCGGTGACTTTTTTGGAAAATACCTTGCCACGTCGTAATACGCCAAGTGGTGTTTTCCCATCAAGAACGACGGCGATAGCGACATCAATATGGATATTAAATAAACTTCTGGCTTCAGCGATTGAATTGCTGACATCAATGGTCAGGCCGTGACTAATGAACTCGCCAATGTGAAAGTCATCCGGCACGTGCGAGCGATGCGATTCGTCACGTGCAGGCAGCGCGGCTACCTGGTCGCTGGGGATGCTTTGCGGATGGGCAAAATAATGGCCTTGTGCGTAATGCAGACCTAAATCCTGACAGTAGGTAATATCTTCTACGCGCTCCAGGCCTTCTGCAATAATGGTGCAGCCCAAACGTTGAGCCATGGAAATAATCGCTTCCAGCAGCACGGTTCTCACGCGGCTACCTTGTGCTTCATGCACAATTGCACGGTCTATTTTAATGAAATCAGCGCGGACTTCTGCCAGGATACGCAGCCCGTTAAAGCCTGATCCCATATCATCCAGGGCAATGCGCAGGCCATGCATGCGAATTTCATCGCAGTAGCGTGCCAGTACCTCAGGGTTTGTTTTCTCGCTTTCGACAATTTCTATGACGACATCACGTTTATCAATGTTTTGCTGTAGCAGAATTTGTAAGATGAAATCGAGCCAGCCAGGACTCATAATGGTTTGTGGCAACACATTAATAAAAATGGGTTTTTCCGCAGAAATGGATTGTGACTTACCAATCAAGGCCAGACGCTGGCAAGCCAGGTCTAACTCGTGGGTGCGCTTGACCTCGGCGGCCAATGCAAATGCTTCCATGCCGTTGAGCCACTTGCCTTCTGGTGTTTTAAGGCGGCACAACGCTTCAAAGCCGAATACTTTGCCGCCTTGGCCAAAGTCGACAATCGGCTGGTAATGCATTTGCACATGCGGCTCAAGCTCAGACAATAACCACGGATATTTGTGCCGTGCGTAAAAGGTATTAAACGGCATGGTGGCCTGTAACGCTTGCATCGGGCCGATAGGCTGGTTGTCCTCAGAAACCAGCACCCAGGTGTCCTTAAGTGTATGCGCGGATTCCTCGGCAATCATCTGATCTAATATCTGCAATAGTTCAGCTTCAGTGTGATAACGCAACGATGTTTGATTCTGCCCTGAAAAGCGCGGGCTTTCCATGTTGGCATGACTGTTGGCATCGAAAATATGCAGAAATAGTTCCATGAAAAATCACTTTGCTTGTGAGAAGTTGGGTGCAGGCTTGCTTATGGCTAGACCTCACAGAGTCAGGCAAATACTGCGCTGGTTCTATGACAGGTCGCATCACTACTATAACGACAGGGGATGGAGTTTATTTGCGTGAAGAGCGGGCATAAAAGCCACGAAACAATCTAATTGTCTGCATCAAATTGGTGCGGAAAGCGCACGCGTATTAGGCCGTGTGCAGATGAAACGCTGTTGCTTGGGATGGAAACGGCTGGGTGAGTTGTTTAAGTGACTGACTTACGTTCCAGCAAAGCCGTGGATAAGGTGCCGCTGTCGACATACTCAATTTCACCACCCATAGGCAAACCGCGCGCGATACGGCTAACGCGGATGCCGCGCGATTTGAGCATCTGGCCAATGTAGTGGGCAGTGGCCTCACCCTCGGAGGTGAAGTTGGTGGCGACGATCACTTCGTGAATCGCGCTGTCTTGTGCGCGCTTGAGCAGGGTGTCGAGGTGAATATCTTTAGGGCCTATGCCATCCATGGGCGAGAGTTTGCCCATTAATACAAAATATTGGCCCTGGTAGCTGCGCGTATTTTCCAGCATCATGAGATCGGTAGGCATTTCCACCACGCATAAAATGGACTTGTCGCGGCTGCTATCCTGGCACAGGCTACATACACTATGTTCGCTAAAGTTGTTGCAGTAGTCGCAATGGGCCAGTTTGTCCAAGGCTTGCTGCAAACTGGCCGCCAGTTTTTGTGCGCCTTCTCTATCCCGCTGCAACAGGTGATAGGCCATGCGCGTAGACGACTTGGGGCCGACGCCCGGCAAGCAGCGCAGGGCGCCAATCAGCTGTTCAAGTACGGCGGGATTGTTCAAGCGGTTTCCTGCGTTTAGAACGGCAGTTTGAAGCCAGCCGGCATCACATTGCCCATTTTGGCTGAACTGGTTGCTTCGGCCTTGGTTCTGGCATCTTTGAGTGCGATGAGAATCAGGTCTTCCAGTGTTTCTTTGTCGTCCATCGCGGCGTCATCAATTTGCACGCGTTTGACATCATTGCTACAGGTCATGGTGATTTTGACCATGCCGTTACTGGCGATACCTTCGACTTCAGTGTTTGCGAGTTCGGCTTGTGCTTTCTGCATATTGGCCTGCATCATCTGGGCCTGCTTCATCATGTTGCCCATGCCACCTTTCATCATTGTCTGCTCCTAAAGTGTTGTGGTTAATGTAAGGGTTTTATTGAGTTTGGCACGATAGTCGCGCCCATTTCCTGCATCAGGCCTTGCACAAAGCGGTCAGCCATAATGGCTTCTGTGGCTTGATCCTGCAATTCGGCACGCTCAACGGCTAATTGCCTGGCAGGCGTATTCGCCTCTTGCCCAGTGACAATATTCAACTTCAGCCGACGGCCAAAATGGCTGCTTAAGGCACTGTTAAGTTTTTCCAGGTAATTGGCACTGGCCAGATGTTTATGGGCTTCACCGATGCGCAAGGTCATATTGTCTGCATCGTAGCTCACCAGTTCGCAGTTCTGCGCCAGTGCACGCACCAGCCCCAATTTGCTCAGGTGGTTTTCAACCAGCGCACGCCAGTTGCCATCCCATGCGAGGGAGGCTGAGTCACTCTGAGCGACTACCGGCTGTGAAAAGGCTTGTTGTGGAATCTGTTCGATATCAGGCATCGCTTGCTCAGGCATGTCTGCTATATGCGTCGTCATAGCTTCTGGCGCTGCAGCGGGTACCGGAGGCGTAAACGTTTCTGCTTTTAACGCAGACGCTGCTAAATTTGGTGTAGCAGGGGTGACTGGCGGTGCAACTACTTGAGTAGGCTCACTCGCCGCGCTCATCTGGCGGCTTTGTGCCAGTGCTGCACGGGCGCCACCGCCTGCATTGCCACGAGGCGTGCCTTCTGTGGGTGCGCTACCGCCAGTTGCGGGTGCGGCTGATGGTGTCATGGCGTCTGCTTTAAACGCCAGTAGCCGCAGCAAGGTCATGGTAAAGCCTGCGTAAGCGTCAGGTGCCAGGCCAATGTCACGGTGGCCTAGAATACAAATCTGGTAATACAGTTGCAGCATTTCCGCCGTGAGCTGCGAGGCCAGGTCTAGCAGCGTCTGGCGTTCCGGGTGGTCATCGGCGATGGCTTGCGGGCTGTATTGCGCCACAGCGAGTAAATGCAGCAAGGCCGCCAGGTCATTCAAGGCACTTTCAAAGCCAATGCTGCGCGACTCCATCTGCTGGGCAATCCCTAGCAAGCTTACCGCATCATTGGCAATCAGCGCGCGTAGCAGCTCGTATAAATAGCTCTGGTCAATCGCGCCCAGCATGCTGCGTACATCACTTTCGCGCACAGATTGATTACCGTAAGCAATCGCCTGGTCGGTGAGCGACAATGCATCACGCATACTGCCATTGGCGGCACGTGCAATCAGTTGCAATGCTGGTGGTTCAAACGGCAGTTGCTCCTGGCCGAGAATATCCTGCAAATGTGCCGTGATCGTGCTGCTGGCCATTTGGCGCAAGTTAAACTGCAAACAGCGTGACAGAATAGTGACCGGTACTTTTTGCGGATCAGTGGTCGCCAGGATAAATTTGACGTGCGCAGGCGGTTCTTCCAGCGTTTTCAGCATGGCATTAAACGCTTCCTTGGTCAGCATATGCACTTCATCGATCATATAGACTTTGAAGCGGCCGGAAGACGGTGCATAAATCGCCTGCTCGAGCAGGCTGACCATGTCGGCAATACCGCGGTTAGACGCCGCATCCATCTCCACGTAGTCGACATAGCGGCCAATATCAATAGCACGGCAGGCTTCGCACTCACCACAGGGGGTGGCCGTGATACCAGTCACACAGTTGAGGGATTTGGCCAGGATTCGTGACAGCGTGGTTTTACCGACACCTCGCGTGCCGGTAAATAAATAGGCATGGTGCAGACGCTGCTGGCTCAGGGCGTTGCTTAAGGCCTGAACCACATGGTCTTGTCCGACCAGACTACTAAAGGATTTTGGGCGCCATTTACGCGCCAATACTTGGTAAGACATCGCGCACTCTACTGATTAAATGCTATAAGGCAAACCCGTACTTTAGCTTAAATTGCCTGCTCATGCTTGACTCGATACCAACTAAATTAATGCGCGCTAAATGAATGCGTGTCTGGTGTAGGTCAATCAAAGGGCAATATGGGAAGGGGCGAGCCCAACCCCCGGCACTTGCTTGATAGTTGTGGCTGCTTGCTTCCGCACCTGACCAGGTTGGCTACCTTACAATGCGGGGAGGCCCGCGGCTGCTATTGTAACGCAAAAACTATTTGGCATAAGCTTCTTTTTAAATTGACCATGACATGCGCTGCTTTTTCAAGCAGTGGAAATGACCAATAATCTACCTTCTTATAGTGGCATAACGCCCCGATTTTTCACTGCATAATGAGTCATATTTTTCATTCATTTATGATGTGATTCAAGGATGTGACTTAAGACTATGGCAGCCAACGGACCCTCCATGACCGCGTCGGAAATTGCCCGCGAAACCATTAAACAAATGGCCGTTCGCCGCGTAGAGCCGACCCCGGACAATTACACTCAAATTTATTTTGAGGTTGCCGGCAAGCCGGTGAAAGAAGATGCCGTTGGCGCCTTGCGCAAAGCGCTTAAACAACTGCCGCATGATTCGCTGGAGCAGACCAACTGGATCAACCGTTGGGAAAAACTGCTCAAACAAGATAACTGGCAAGGGTTGGGTGAGTTGCTTACTGAGTCCATGCAGCAACAATTAAGTCATTCGACCAAATGGCCCAAAGCCATACGTACACTGCTGCAAGCCTGGGACGACAAGCGCAGCGGGGTTGATATCGCCAGAAAGCGCGAAACGCTGGAGCGTGTGCTGATCAACTTTGGTAACGATGAGTCATTGTCTGACAAGCTTATCGGTATGGCGAATCACTGGCTGCCGTCTGATGCCGGCGGTGATGGCATTCCTTTAACTGATGGCACAGAGACTGCGGCACCCTTAGCTGCGGTTGAGCCTGCCAGTACTGAGGGGTTGCCGAGTGATGTGCAGCAGTTTCATGGTGCATTTACCATCTTGCAAACCTTGCTAAAACAAACCTTGCAGCTCGGATTGATCCCGCGCCTGGAAGGCTATCCTGACTTGCAAACAGAGGCGGTTGCATTGCAGGAAAGTACCGAACGCGCCAAAAAGGTTAAAGAGTGGGAGGCGCTGGCCAAGTCACTCAAAGCCTTGTTGATGCGCGTGGAGGTGATTGGTGCCAAAGAGGATGATGTGCGTGGTGACATTATTGATTTACTGCATTTGCTGCTATCCAATATTGGTGAACTGGTGGCGGAGGATAGCTGGCTGAGCGGCCAGGTCTATGCCGTGCAATCAATTATCAGCGGCCCGCTTGATCGTGCCAAGCTCAAGCAGGCAGAAAAAAGCCTGAAAGAGGTGGTCTACAAGCAGGGCCTGGTTAAGCATAGCCTGGTGGAAGCCAGAAACTCGTTTAAAACCTTGATCAGTACCTTTATTGATAAGCTGAAATACATGGGTGAGGCGAGTGAACTCTATAGCGGCAAAATTGAAAGTTATGCCCAGGAGCTCTCGCAGACCGATGACCTGATTAAAATTAATGAGCTGGTCAATCACTTGATGCGAGATACTTCTGTGATGCAGACGGATATCATGCGTTCACATGATGATTTGCTGAACCAGCAACGCGTTGCGGTGGATACCCAGCAACGCATGGAGAAACTGCAGGAAGAATTACAACAGTTGAGCGAGGTGGTCCGTATCGACCAACTGACAGGTGTGCTCAACCGCCGCGGTATGGATGAGGCGTTTAGCACTGAAATTGCCCGCTATCGCCGCAGTGGCGAATTGCTGAGCATTGCTTTGCTGGATATTGATAACTTTAAAATGCTGAATGACCAACATGGGCATGCGGCAGGGGACTCTGCACTCAAACATCTGGCGGGTGTAGTCAAGCGCGCCGTCAGGCCGACCGATATCGTGACCAGGATGGGCGGGGAAGAGTTTGTCGTAATCTTGCCGAATACCAACCTGGAGGAGGCCGTCGTGACGATGAGCCGCTTACAGCGTGCGCTCACCAAAGAATATTTCCTTGGTAATAATCAGAAGTTGCTGATTACCTTTAGTGCCGGTGTGGCCTTGTTTAAAACTGAAGATGACGTTAATTCGATTCTGGCGCGCGCCGACCAGGCCATGTACCTGGCCAAAAAACGCGGTAAAAACCGTGTCATGACTGAAATCGACCTGCAAGCAAATCCTTAACGAACCTCATGACTGGCGGGATACGCCAGTCATGACAGACATACCCAGCCTGGCGCGGGCATGATATGCTAATCGGCATCTTAAGCGAGGTGCCAAGTGTCCACTCCTGCCATCCATTCTGCTGCCGTCAGCCCCGCTGGCGCCAATTCACCTGCCGATAGTGTCAAAGACGCTTTGCATGAAAGCGAGCGCAGATTTTCTGCGATTGTGTCCAGTATCCCCGGCTTGGTGTTCCAAATGCATATGACTGCCGATGCGCAAGTGGTTTTCACTTACTTGAGTGAGGGCTGTGAGGCCTTGCTGGGCATCCCGGCAGCGGCGTTGTTAAAAGACGCGCAAACGCTGTTTAATGCGATGGAAGAGCATTCAGCCAGTCAATTCAGGCATAACCTGCAAAAGTCGGCCAGGCAGCATAAGCGGCTGGATTGGGAGGGCAAAATCTGGATCGCTGACTGGCAGGATATGAAGTGGGTCAATATTCGTGCCACCGTGCAGGATTTAGGTAATGGTGCCGTGCAGTGGGACGGCATTATGCTGAATATCAGCCAGAGCAAACATGAGAAGCACGAAATTGAACAGGCCAGGCGTGACCTGCAGGCGCTTACGGCACACATTCACCAGGTGAAGGAGCAAGAGCGCGTCAGTATTGCGCGCGAGATTCATGATGATCTGGGCGGCAACCTGACGGCGATGAAGCTGGGGCTGTCTACCATTATCCAGCAGATTGAAGGCGGCTTGCCCGTGAACCTCGAGCAGGCCACCATGTTACAGGCCATTATCAATCAGACCTTTGATGCCGTGCATAGAATCTCTGGCAACTTGCGTCCGAATATTCTGGACCTGGGCCTGGTAGATGCGCTGGAATGGCAAGTCAGCCAGTTTAAAAAACAGCTGGGCGTGACAGCGAAGTTTGTCACTAACTGTCATGACCTGGAATGTGATGCCGATCAGTCCATGGCCTTGTTCCGCATTTGCCAGGAGGCCCTTTCCAATATCGCCAAATACGCGCAGGCAGACCAGGTATCCGTCGAGTTGTCACTGGAAGAGGATGTGCTGTTGATGCGTATTGTTGATAACGGCATTGGCATTGCACCTGCGGATAAAATCAAACCCAATTCGTTCGGCCTGCGCGGTATGCAAGAGCGGGCGGCGGCATTGGGTGGAGAATGCCATATCGACGCTTCTGCCACTGGGCCAGGTACCTGCATTCATGTGCGCGCGCCATTGGTCACGGTTGCTTCGTGACAGAAGTGCGTATCCGATTTACAATCAATTAGATCATGCATGACATGACAGCCGTGCGAGCGAATTAGAGGGATCAGGGTGGATATACAAAAAATTAAAGTCATTATTGTGGATGACCATGCTATTTTACGTTCTGGGATCAAGCAGATATTGATTGCCAGTGGCGATATTGAGGTCGTTGGCGAGGCAGAAAATGTGGCGCAGGCGATTAAATGTGTCCGTGAGCTCGCGGCTGATGTCATGTTGCTCGATATCTCTTTGCCGGACAAAACAGGCATTGAGGCGCTGAAATTGATTAAACGTGAAAATGCCGCGCTGAATATCCTTATGTTGTCCATGTATATGGAAGAACAATATGCCGTGCGTTCGATACGCTCTGGTGCTTCGGGTTACTTGTGCAAGCATACGGCTTCTGAGGAATTGCTGACCGCGATTCACACGCTGGCTAAAGGCAAAAAATACATTACGCCCAACGTGGCAGAAATCCTGGCGGAGCAGGTGGGTAATGACCATGCCGTGGCGCCGCATGAAGCCTTGTCTGACCGCGAGTTCCAGGTCATGCGTCTGATTGCTTCTGGTAACTCGGTGAGTGAGATTGCGGATAAACTTGCTTTGTCAGTAAAAACGGTGAGTATGTATCGCACGCGTTTGCTTGAAAAAATGCACCTGAAGCACAATGCGGATATCACGCATTATGCAATTAAAAATCAGCTGGTCTAGTAGTTTAACGGATGGTTAAAACGCAATAAAAAAGGCCTCATTAAGAGGCCTTTTTTATTTATTAATCAAATTACTAGGATATTTTCTTCG
>NZ_DKJH01000047.1:0-12637 GCF_002454655.1 Methylophilus sp. UBA6697 | reverse complement strand
TGGTTGAGCTGTCAAAGCTGGTCACCGCATCCGGCGTGGTCAACTGTGGCAGGATCTGGCTGGCAATTTGTTTGCCGTATTCCACGCCCCACTGGTCATAGCTGTTAATGTCCCAGATGATGCCTTGTACGAAAATTTTGTGTTCATACAGCGCGATCAGCTTACCTAAAGTGTAAGGCGTTAATTGCTTGAACACGATGGACGTCGTTGGGCGGTTACCTTCGAATACTTTGTGAGGCAGCAGATCTTCCAGCGCTTCACCACTCAGGCCTTGTTTTTCCAACTCGGCGCGAGCTTCTTCACGCGTTTTGCCCAACATAAGTGCCTGGGTTTGTGCCAGGAAGTTAGCCAGCAAAATCTTGTGGTGCTGGTCATCCGGGCTGCCAATTTTGTAATGGCTGTTAGCTGGCATCAAAAAGTCCGCTGGCACCATTTGCGTACCCTGGTGGATCAACTGGTAAAACGCATGCTGGCCATTGGTACCTGCTTCGCCCCAGATGACCGGGCCGGTTTTGTAGCTGACACGGCTGCCATCGCGGCAAATGAATTTGCCATTACTTTCCATGTCTGCCTGTTGCAGGTAAGCTGCAAAGCGTGACATACCCTGGTCGTAAGGCAGGATAGCGTGTGTATCGACGTGGAAAAAGTTGTTATACCAGACCCCTAGCAAGGCCATGATGACTGGCATGTTTTGTTCCAGCGGAGCAGTCTGGAAGTGCTGGTCCATGGCGTGGCCACCAGCCAGTAACTGTTCAAAGTTGTCCATGCCGACATGCAGCGCAATGGATAAGCCAATCGCAGACCACAGGGAATAGCGACCGCCAACCCAGTCCCAGAAAGCGAACATGTTGTTGGTATCGATGCCGAAGGCTTGCACCGCGGTCGCGTTGGTAGACAGCGCCACAAAGTGCTTGGCCACGTGTTGGTCTTGTTTGGCTGCATTGAGGAACCAGCGACGTGCAGAGTGTGCATTCGTCATGGTTTCCTGGGTGGTGAAGGTTTTAGACGCCACAATAAATAGTGTGGTCTCAGGATTGCAGTTCTCCAGCACACGCATCAGGTGCGCGCCATCAATGTTGGAGACAAAATGTGCTTTCAAGTCCGGGCTGGCATAAGGCTTCAATGCATCGCAGGCCATCACCGGGCCGAGATCTGAGCCGCCAATACCGATATTCACCACGTCAGTGATACGTTTGCCGGTATAACCAGTCCATTGACCGCCGCGCACTTGCTCGGTAAAGCTGCGCATTTGTGCCAGCACGGCATTGACGTCAGGCATCACATCTTTGCCGTCGACCAATACAGGCGTGTTGCTGCGGTTGCGCAGGGCAGTGTGCAAGACGGCACGGTTTTCAGTGATGTTGATTTTTTCACCGCTGAACATGCGGCTGCGCCATTGCTCGATATTGGAGTCACGCGCCAGCTGGAACAGTTGTGCCAGCGTTTCTTTGGTGATGCGGTGTTTCGAGTAGTCGAGCAGGATATCTTCGACGGTTAAGCTGAACTCTTCAAAGCGTTTTGGATTTTGTTTGAACAGGTCGCGCATTTGAATATCGCGCATTTCAATTTGATGCTGGTTCAGCGCGTGCCAGCTCGGGTGTGTGGTTAGTTTTGCCATGTTATGTTGTTGCTATCGTTTTCAAGTCAATTAATTTTATAGGGCGCGCAAACATTCAGTCTGCGCTGCCAAAATCTGTACTGCAAGCTTGCATTTTTAGCCAGTTTAACCAGCTATTGTAACTGAAGTATGACACCAGCCAGCGGCGGCAAGTTAAGGCTGATAGAGGCCGGATGTTCCATCCATGGGACGGAATCGCTTTGACAGCCATGACCATTACCGAAATTGCTGCCACCATAACAAGCGGCATCACTGTTTAACACTTCCTGATAGTAACCCGATTGTGGTACGCCCAAACGATATTGATGGCGCGGTACTGGTGTGAAATTTAACACTATTATAACAAAACTATGGTCATTGCCGCGTCTGATGTAGCTCAATATTGACTGGGTAGCATCCTCGCAATCTATCCACTGAAAGCCTTGCGCGTCAAAATCATGCGCATGCAAGGCAGGATGCTGGCGATAAAGTGCGTTCAGGTCGCGGTTTAATGCCTGTATGCCTCTATGCAAGGCATGGTCAGGAGTTGATGCTTCGAGCAAATGCCAATCCAGGCTCTGGTTGACGCTCCACTCGCGGCTTTGACCAAATTCGTTACCCATAAAGTTCAATTTCTTGCCAGGCATGGTCATTTGCATGGTTTGTAACAGCCGCAAATTAGAGAATTTTTGCCAGGCATCCCCGGGCATTTTCTCCAGCAAGGACTTTTTGCCGTGCACCACTTCATCATGCGAGAACGGCAGCACAAAGTTCTCGGAGTAAGCATACATCTGCCCAAAAGTCAGCCGATTGTGATGATATTGGCGGTATACCGGATCCAGTTGCATATAGGTCAAGATGTCGTTCATCCAGCCCATATTCCATTTCATACTGAATCCAAGGCCGCCGGCATACACCGGGCGCGAGACTGCAGGCCAGGCAGTCGACTCTTCAGCAATGGTAAGCACACCAGGAAAACGCTCGCCAACCATCATGTTGAGTTGCTTCAGGAATTCAATGACATCAAGGTTTTCGCGGCCGCCATAAGCATTTGGCAACCACTCGCCGTCTTTGCGTGAGTAGTCGAGATAGAGCATGGAGGCGACTGCGTCCACGCGGAAGCCGTCAACATGGAACTCTTTTAGCCAATAGTAGGCGTTGCTGAGCAAAAAGCAGCGCACTTCATTGCGGCCATAATTGAAGATATAGGTGCCCCAGTCCATATGCTCGCCTAGCCTGGGGTCGGCATGCTCATACAGGGCCGTGCCATCAAAACGCGCCAGTGCCCAGTCATCCTTGGGGAAGTGCCCTGGCACCCAATCAAGGATGACGCCGATATTGGCCGCGTGGCAACGATCAATAAAGTACTTCAAATCATCCGGGTTGCCATAGCGTTGGGTGGGGGCAAAGTATCCTGTGACTTGATAGCCCCACGATTCATTGAGCGGATGCTCGGCAATGGGCAATAATTCAATGTGGGTGTAACCCATGTCAGTTAAATGCGGAATCAGCGCATCTGCCATGGCGCGATAGCTTAAAAAGTGGCCATTGTGGTCGCGCTGCCAGCTGCCGAGATGCACCTCATAGCAGTTAAAAGGCGCATGTAACCAGTCACGTTGCTGGCGTTGTTGCTGCCAACTGTCATCTTGCCAGGTGTAGTGGCTCTCGCAGATACGGTTGGCGGTGCCTGGCCTGGCTTCAAAGGCTTTACCATAAGGGTCGGCCTTGACCATGACATGGCCATGTTCGCGATTGCGGATTTCAAATTTATATAAATCGTGCTCGGTCAAGTGTGGAATAAATAATTCCCATACGCCACTGCTGCCGAGTACGCGCATGGCATGTACGCGGCCATCCCACTGGTTAAAGCTGCCAACGACGCTGACACGCTCAGCATTCGGGGCCCATACGGCGAACCTGACGCCAGGCACAGCATTGACTGTCATGGGGATGGCGCCAAGTGTGTTGTAGGCCTCAAATAATTTGCCTTCGGCAAACAGATGCAAGTCGTCTGCCGACAGGGTGCTGCCTAAGCTATAGGTGTCGAACATTTCATAGCTGGATGCCTGCTTATGCAATTGTATTTTGAGTGCAACCGGCGTATTGACAGCTGTGGCTGACTTGTAAAGAAACAGGCCTTGCGGATGGTTGAGTGTCATGGCTTGCCAGGCATCATCGGCCTTCACCCAAACCTTGTCGGCATTCGGCAGAAAAACACGTACATGCCACGGGCCTTGCTGGCTATCTGCATGTACACCCAAGTATTCAAAAGGGTTGTGATGTGTCGCGTCTAAAATACGTTGCAGATGCAAGGTGTCGGGATGGGGAGTGGCTGAAGGTTTGACTGTCATGCTAGCAATGTCCATTTGACTAGCCTCAATCCTATCAAAAAAAGTTAAGATTTACGTCATTTATCGCTGAAAATATCGTTGTCTTTACCCGAATTATCATGCAGACTGTGGGTGTCGGACCTGCGGTTACCAAGCGTTGTGTCGTCTCTACCGGAACGCACATCGCTGCGCATGACTTCGGGCTGATTTTCAGGATCAGAAAAACAGGAACAGCATCATGTCTCAAGCAGCAGAGTTTATCGAACGTCGTAAAAGCAACCGGCGGCAAGAACGTCCTTCTGACCGCTTTATCAGTAACCTGACAAAAAATACCGTCGCGATTATCCTGGCCGGTGGCCGTGGTAGCCGATTGAAAAATCTGACTGATTGGCGAGCGAAGCCGGCAGTGCAGTTTGGCGGCAAGTTCCGTATTATCGATTTCCCGCTGTCTAATTGCATTAACTCCGGCATCCGCCGCATTAATGTCGCCACACAATACAAGGCGCAGAGCCTGATTCAGCACGTGCAGCGTGGCTGGGGCTTCTTGCGTGGCGAGTTTAACGAGTACGTCAACATCATCCCGGCACAGCAGCGCTTAGGCGAAGAGTGGTACAAAGGTACGGCAGATGCCGTATACCAAAATATCGACTTGTTGCGCGAGAATGGTGGCGAATACATTCTGGTGCTGGCTGGTGACCATATTTATAAAATGGACTACGGCAAAATGCTGGCCACACATGCGCGTAGCAATGCGGATATGACGATTGCCTGCATTAATGTGCCACTGGAGGATGCCAAAGGCTTTGGCGTGCTGGAGGTAGATGGTACCGACAGGGTGGTGGCGTTTGATGAAAAACCGGCGCATCCCAAGCCGACGCCCAATAACCCAGAGGTGGCGTTTGCGAGCATGGGTATTTATGTGTTTAACGCCAAATTCCTTTATGAACAGTTGATCCGGGATGCTTACGACCGTAAGTCCAACCACGATTTCGGCCAGGATATTATTCCCTATATCATCAAGAAATATAAAGTGCAGGCACACCGTTTTGTCGATAGTTGTGTCGGTGCGCAAAGCGATAATTATTACTGGCGCGATGTCGGTACGATCGATGCTTATTGGGAAGCCAATATGGAGCTGACCAAAGTCATCCCGGAGCTGAACCTGTATGACAGCGACTGGCCGATCTGGACTTATCAGGAGCAATTGCCACCGGCCAAGTTTGTGTTTAAAGACGAAGGACGTACTGGTAAAGCAACGGATTCACTGGTGTCTGGCGGTTGCCTGATCAGCGGCTCATGTGTCTCTAACTCGGTATTATTTTCAGGCGTGCATGTCGCTGATTATTCCGATCTGGATGGTGCGGTCGTACTACCAAAAGTCAAGATCAATGAAGGCGTGGTCATGCGTAATGCCGTGATTGACCGCGGTTGCGAGATTCCGGCCGGTATGCATATTGGCGTGGATCTTGAGCGTGACAGAAAGCGTTTTTATGTGTCTGAAAAAGGCATTGTTCTGGTGACGCCAGATATGCTGGGACAGGATTTGTACCGTGTGAAGTAATATCAATTGAGATGAGGTAACGATGGAAAAGAGGTTGAGGGATGTCCGATAAAAAATTGCTGTTGAATCTGTATTGGCACATGCATCAACCTGACTATCGCGACCTGGTCACCGGCGAGTATGTACTGCCGTGGACCTACCTGCACGCACTCAAAGACTATAGCGATATGGCCTATCACCTGGAACAGAATGCGGCAGCCAGGGTGAGTTTCAATTTTGTGCCGATTCTGGTTGAGCAGTTACAGGATTACGCTGACCAGTCGCGCACCGGTGAATGGCGTGACCCCTTGTTGCGCTTGCTGGCGAACCCGGATCTGGACAATATTACCGATGCCGAATGCCAGCTCATTGTAGACAGTTGCTTCAAGGCCCATCATGAAAAGATGCTGAGCCCGTTTCCGCATTACCAGCGCCTGCTGAAATTGTACGAACTGGTAGCGCCCATCATGCAAAGCGGCCAGTTTCATTATCTCTCCGAGCAATATAAAGCGGATTTGCTGGTCTGGTATCACCTGGCGTGGACGGGCGAGGGTTTGCGGCGCAAAAACAAAACCGTGCAGGCACTGATGCAAAAAGGCTTGCTGTTTACGCTCAAAGACCGCCAGGCATTGCTGGGTGTGATCAGCGAAACCTTACAGGGCATTTTGCCGCGCTACCAGGCTTTGTTGGCAAAAGGGCAGATCGAGATGTCTACCACGCCTTACTACCATCCGATTTTGCCCTTGCTCATCGATTTGAAGAGCACACGTGATGCCATGCCAGAAGCGCCTTTGCCACATTCGGCGAATTATACTGATGGGTATACACGGGCCATTGCCCATGTAGAGGCCGCCCAGCACTATCATGAAAAGATCTTTAACCAAAAGGCGCTTGGCATGTGGCCAGCCGAAGGCGCTGTTTCGCATGCGGCATTGTCGCTATTAGCCGAACAAGGTGTCGCTTGGGCCGCGACCGGGCAGGGTGTGCTGGCCAACAGTTTGCGTAAATTAGGCTTGGCGCATGAGCAGCCGCAAGATTACCTCTATCAGCCATACAAAATCACTAATGGCCAGCAAGATATCGTCTGCTTTTTCCGCGACGATCACCTGTCTGACAAAATCGGTTTTGAGTACTCCAAGCAATATGCCAGCGAAGCGGTACATGATTTTGTGCAGTCGCTGGAGCATATTCTTGCCCAAAGCGAAGATGAAACACCGGTGGTGAGTGTGATTCTGGATGGCGAAAATGCCTGGGAGTATTATCCATACAACGGTTTTTACTTTTTGCAGGAGCTATATCACGCCTTGGCGACGCATGCTGATATCCAGATGACCACGTTTAGTGATGTGCTGGCCATGCAGCAAACCAAGCAACTGCCGGAGCCCAAGTTGCTGAATGATATTTGTGCCGGTAGCTGGGTTTATGGCACCTTTAGCACCTGGATTGGCGAACCGGCGAAAAACCGTGCCTGGGATTTGCTGTGTGAAGCCAAACGGCAATATGACCAGCATGTGCATGAGTTATCTGCGACTGCCAAACAGAAATGCCAGCAACAACTGGCGCTTTGTGAAGGCTCTGACTGGTTTTGGTGGTTTGGCGACTACAACAATGCGCAAAGCGTGCAAAGTTTTGACCAGCTATACCGCCGCAATTTGAGCAACCTCTATCAGTTGCTGGGCCTAGTGCCGCCAGCGCATTTGTCTCAGCCCATTAGCCTGGGTGGCGGTGACGCTGAAAATGCCGGCACCATGCGTCGCGGGCAATCCTGACCGATTTTATTTTTTCTGAATGCCAATCTCATGACACAAGCTAGACAAGCAGGTGTGTTGCTGCACATCACTTCATTACCTGAAGGCAATCTTGGGCCGGATGCCTATCGTTTCGTCGATAAACTGGTGGAAATGGGGGTGGCCATCTGGCAAACCTTGCCAGTCAATCAGCCACACGGTGACCAGTCGCCTTACCAAAGCGTGTCGGCGCATGCCGGGCATACCGGCATGATCAGTCCTAGGCAGTTGTTGCAAGAGGGCTGGTGCCAGCCTGAAGAGGCTGAGCTGCCATTACCCGCGTTAATCGCTAAAATCATGTTACGTGTGCAGTCTGGCAGCGCGCCGTCTAAAGCGGACGGTCGCGGCTTTACCTGGTCGGGTTTTGCCCGTTTTTGCCAGACACAACATTACTGGCTGGAAGATTTTGCCTTGTTTTTGAGCTTGCGCGAGCAGCATGCCCAGCAAAGCTGGCAGCAATGGCCGGAGGCTTACAGATTGCATGATGTGCAGGCCTTGCAAGCCTTTACCGCCGCACACCAGGAGCAACTGACGCTGATTAAATTTACGCAATACGTGTTTTTTCAGCAATGGGCGCAACTTAAACTGTATGCCAACCAGCGTGGCATCAAATTATTTGGCGATATCCCGATTTTTGTCGCTTACGATAGCGTGGATGTCTGGGCGCATCCTGAGTGGTTCAAATTGGATGCTGAACTCAATATGACGGTGGTGGCCGGCGTGCCGCCTGATTACTTCTCTGAAACCGGCCAGCGCTGGGGTAACCCACACTATGACTGGCAGGTGATGCAAGCCGATGGGTTTGCCTGGTGGCTGGGCCGCATTGATACCCAGGCGCAATTGTTTGATGTACTGCGTATTGACCATTTCCGTGGTTTGCAAGCCGCCTGGGAGATTCCTGCACTGGAGCCTACCGCGATCAACGGCACCTGGCAGGATGCCCCTGGGCATGCGTTGTTGCAAGCCATTACCGAGACCTTTCCACAACTCAGCCTGGTGGCTGAAGACCTGGGCATCATTACTGACGAAGTCGATGCTTTACGACATGCGTTTGAGTTGCCTGGTATGAAAATTTTGCAATTTGCTTTTGGTGGCGATGAGGATAATCCCTATTTGCCAGAGAATATCGAAGCAAACAGTGTTGCCTATACCGGCACTCACGATAACGACACCACGTTAGGCTGGTATCAGGCTGCGCCAGAACATGTACGCACCCACTTGCATCACTATTTAAGCCAGCATTTAAATCAAGAACAGCCTGACATGCCAACAGCGCTGATACAACTCACATTTAATAGTGTAGCTAACCTGGCTATTGTGCCCATGCAGGATATTCTGGCACTAGACAGCCAGTCACGTATGAATACGCCGGGCACCATAGAGGGCAATTGGGCCTGGCGCATGCAATGGGCGCAGTTAAGCGATGATAAACTACACTCTTTCAGACAATTAGTAGAAGAAAGTGACCGCGTGCATGCCTGAAGCAAGTGCTGTGTATCGTTTGGGCTTGGATGTAGGCGGGACGAATTTACGCCTGGGCGTATTTTCTGACCTTGCGCTGGTTGAAGAAACACGCTTTCAGGCCAATTATTCTGCCATTTGCAAACAATATCCGCCAGCGCAAGCCTGGCAAACCATTTTGCAGGTGACGGCAGATGCTATTCGCCCCTTGCTAAACAAATATCCGGCCATTCAATCCATAGGCATCGGTTTTCCCGGGTTTATTAACCCGCAAACCGGCATATTGGCGCAATCACCCAATTTGCCAGGGTTGCGGGATGTCAATCTAGGCCATGACCTGACTGACTTGCTGGGGATCAAAGTCCGCGTTGAAAACGATGCTAATGCGGCTGCCTATGGCGAGTATGGCCAATTAGGCCAACCAGCGGGTGGTCTGCTTTACATCGGCCTGGGTACAGGTGTGGGCGCCGGATTGGTGGTGAATGGCAAAGTGTGGGCCGGGCATCATGGTTATGCGTTAGAAGCGGGCCATATTATTGTCGTGCCAGAAGGGCGTTTATGTGGTTGCGGTAATCAGGGCTGCGTCGAGCAATATGCTTCTGCCACAGGTATCAGCCAGGCCTATGCTGACCTCACAGGCCAAACACTGACTGCCCAGGCGATTGCAGTCGCTGCTGATCAAGGCGATAGTCATGCTCAGGCAGTCTATGCTGATGCTGGCAGTAAGCTGGCGCAAATGCTGGCCAGCGTGCTGAAAGTGGTCGATGTGGAAAATGTACTGATCGGTGGTGGTGTGGTGGCTGCCTGGTCATTGATGTCAGCCGCATTTCAGCAACGATTGGAACACGACTTGATTCCAGTGTTGCGCGGTAAAATCCAGGTGCATACTACGCACTCGGGCGACGTTGCGGGCATGCTGGGTGCTGCGCTGTTAGCTGTTTAGGCTGCGTTTTACTGATGTTGCGCCAGTGCCCAGGCCACATGTTCCCTGACAAGTGCATTGCTATCGTCTTGCCGTGCCTCTAAGGCGGCAACGACGGCTGCAGAACTCGTCGCATTGCCCAGCCCGATAGCGATATTGCGCAACCATTGCACGTAGCCGATACGGTAAATGGCGCTACCCGCCATGCGCGCTTGAAATTCGCTTTCTGTCCAGGCAAAGCAATCGACCAAATCACTACTGTCCAACCCATGTCTGACGGCAAAATCACTTTCCTGGCTCTTCACGGCAAATTTGTTCCATGGGCAAATTAATTGGCAATCGTCACAGCCATAAACGCGGTTGCCAATCAGTGGCCGTAGTTCCAGTGGAATGCTGCCCTGGTATTCAATGGTCAGGTAAGAAATACAGCGTCTGGCGTCCAGCTCATAAGGCGCCACAATGGCGCGGGTAGGGCAGATATCTATACAGGCTGAGCAACTGCCGCAATGCGCGCTCGTTGGCGGGTCGATGGGCAAGGGCAGGTTGGTATAAATTTCGCCCAGAAAGAACCATGAACCCTGTTGTCGGTTGAGCAACAAAGTATGTTTTCCACGCCAGCCAACGCCAGCCTTGGTGGCCAATGCCACTTCGAGTACCGGCGCGCTGTCAGCAAACACACGGTATTCAAAACTGCCATAAGTCTCGGTGATGCGCGTACACAGTTGCTGCAACTTTTGCCGCATCACCTTATGGTAATCACGGCCCATGGCGTAGCGGGCAACATAAGCCTTATCTGGATTTTCCAGTACCTGCCAGCCGTCAGCTGCGTTTTCAGGCAAATAATTCAGGTTGACCGAGATCACGCGCAGTGTGCCAGGCACCAATTCTGCCGGACGGCTTCGCTTGGTGCCATGTTTTGCCATATAATCCATGTCGCCGTGGTATTGTTTGTCCAGCCAGTTTAAAAACTCCGGCTCAGCGGCAGATAAGTCAGTATCGGTGATGCCGATGCTGCCAAACCCCAATTCTCGCGCCCAGCCTTTGATGGTCGCTGCCATCTGTGCGGCGGCTTGATCATCAGGCAATTGAATGGGGACGGGATGTGATTGATGTGACATGACAGAAACGTATTCTACACAGATTTTAAAAGACGAAGCAGCGACTGTGCATACAGCCGGGGTGTTGGCGACCCAGTTGAAGCCGGGGCAGGTGATTTACCTGCATGGCGACCTTGGTGCGGGCAAGACGACGCTGGTGCGCGGCATTTTGCACGCGCTGGGTCACATCGGCAAGGTGAAAAGTCCCACCTATACCATTGTCGAGCCATACAATCTGGCCATCGCTTCATGTTACCATTTTGACCTGTACCGCTTTCAGGACCCCGAGGAGTGGGAAGCTGCCGGATTCCGCGATTATTTCAATGCCGACAGTATTTGCCTGGTTGAGTGGCCTGAGCGTGCCGAGCAGGTATTGCCACAAGCCGATATAGAGATTCGATTTGATATTTTGCCGCACGGCCGCGTGCTGCATATCACCAGTCAGCAACCGCTGGCGTTGGAAGGACTATGCCAGTAATGCGCAAGATTTTAACCTTATGGCTGCTCACAGCCGTGTGTTCTCTTATTGGCGTGGCGCGCGCCGCCGAAGTGATTCTGGCTAACCTGCAACAACATGGCAGCCAGGTGCAGGTTGAGTTGCTGTTAGATCAGCAAGTCAAATACCGCGTATTCACACTGGATAATCCGTTCCGTGTCGTCATTGATATGGATGCAGTGGCGATCAGCCCCACACTCAAAGCCTTGCCATTTCAACTGGATGCGCAGCATCCTTATTTATCCAAAATCCGCATTGCGCCCTTTACTGAGCATACTACCCGCCTGGTATTCGATATCAAGTCCGACATCAAACCATTGGTGACTGATATGAATGCAGGCAGTTCGCAACAACGCCTGGCCATTAGTATTGCACCAGCAACCGGTAGCGCAGAACCTGCGGTCGCGACACCTGCGTTGACGCCCTCAAAACAGTTACAAGAAGTTCCGCCAGCCAATACTGATGAAAAGCTGGCTGAATCTACACCACCACCATCTGCCGTCAAAGAGCCTGCGAGTGAAGCGCCAGCCGCTACGGCGAATAGCGAAAAGCCAGCAGACAAGCCGGTTGCTGCTGATAAACCGAAACAAGCCAAGCCTGGCCAAAAGCTGATTACCATTGCGGTTGATGCCGGCCATGGTGGTGAAGATCCTGGCGCCAGAGGCGCCAATGGCAGCCATGAAAAAAACATCACGTTGGCGATTGCGCGCAAACTCAAGCAGCAGATTGACGCTGAAGACAATATGCAGGCGATTTTAATCCGTGATGGTGACTATTTCGTGCCGCTGGGCGATCGTGTGAAAAAAGCACGAGCCGCAAAAGCAGACCTGTTTATTTCCATTCACGCCGACTCCTTCGTTAATAGCACAGCTAAAGGCTCATCGGTGTTTGCGTTATCTGAGCGTGGCGCCACCAGTGCTGGTGCGCGTTACCTGGCGAAAAAGGAAAACGCGGTGGACTTGATTGGCGGTGTCTCGCTAGATACACGCGATATGGATCTGGCGCGTACGCTACTCGATTTATCACAAACCGCGACCATTCACGACAGTATCCGCATGGGTAAAGCCGTGTTGGGGCGCATTGCTAAAATTAATACGTTGCATTCCAAATACGTAGAACAAGCCGCGTTTGCGGTGTTGAAATCACCGGATATTCCGTCCATTCTGGTGGAAACGGCGTTTATCAGTAACCCAGATGAAGAGTCGAGGTTGAATGATGATGGTTACCAGGATAAGTTGGTGAACGCGATTTTATCGGGCGTGAAGTCTTATGTAGCGACGAATCCTTCGTTTGCTAAAAAGTAATTCTTACATTGATCGGTGCTTTTTCGCCTTGTCGGCGAGTCACTTTCTGGTGCTTGTCCCCCAGAAAGTAACCAAAGAGGAAGACACCCAGCCATCACGGCCT